>DATFVB010000355.1 GCA_035260525.1 Thermoanaerobaculia bacterium | reverse complement strand
GGCGGTGCCCTTCGCGGCGCGACGAAGTCTCGCGCGATCGCTGCGCGAGACGACTTGCGCCGCGGGAGCGGGAGCGCCGGCGAGGGTGTCTCGACCGGGCGGTCGAGGGTTCTGACCCGAGCCGCCCGGGCGAGACTCGCTCCGATCACCCGAGCCAGCTCCCGCGACGGGGACCGAGGTCGCTTTCGCTTCTGTCCAACGCCGAAGCGGTCGAAGGCTGAACGGACACATTGCGAGAAGTCTCTAGCAACGACGACGAATTGGCGGTGCCCTTCGCGGCGCGACGAAGTCTCGCGCGATCGCTGCGCGAGACGACTTGCGCCGCGGGAGCGGGAGCGTCGGCGAGGGTGTCTCGACCGGGCGGTCGAGGGTTCTGACCCGAGCCGTCCGGGCGAGACTCGCCCCGGTCACCCGAGCCAGCTCCCGCGACGGTCCTAAATATGAATCGGGCTCCCCTCGGCGATCGCTTCGGCCGCCTCGTGCACCGCTTCCGACAGCGTCGGATGCGCGTGGATCGTGCGCGCGAGGTCTTCCGCGGTCGCCTCGAGCTTCATGGCCGCGCCCGCCTCGGCGACGAGCTCGGTCGCGGCCGGGCCGATGATGTGGACGCCGAGGACCTCTCCGTACTTCCGGTCGGAGACGATCTTGACGAATCCCTGCGTGTCGTTCAGACAGCGGGCCTTGCCGCTCGCCGTGAACGGGAACTTGCCGACGACGACGTCGTGGCCGCGCTCGCGCGCCTTCGCTTCGGTGAGTCCGATCGAGCCGATCTCCGGGGAGCAATACGTGCATCCGGGGATCTGGTCGTAGTCGAGAGGGAAGGTCGGCGCCCCGGCCGCCGTTTCCGCCGCCACGATCCCTTCCGCGGAGGCGACGTGCGCGAGCCACGGCGTCGGGACGACGTCGCCGATCGCAAAGACGTTCGGAACGGACGTGCGGCACCGGTCGTCGATCTTGACGTATCCGCGCTCGGTCGCGATCCCGAGCGCTTCGAGGCCGATGTTCTGGGACAGCGGCTGACGTCCGACCGCGACGAGGAGCTTCTCGGCCTTGAGCGTCTCCGTCTTCCCGGCCGAGGTCCGCGCGATGACCTCGACACCCCCCGCGACCTTCTCCGCCTTCTCGACCTTCGTGTCGACGAACGAAGCGATCCCCTGCTTGCGAAACGCCGAGGCGAGCTCTTTCGAGATCTCCTCGTCCTCGATCGGGACGAGGCGGGGCAGCATCTCGATGATCGTCGTCTTCGAGCCGAACCGGGAGAACATCGAGGCGAACTCGACGCCGACCGCGCCGGAGCCGATCACGATGAGCGATTTCGGGACCTCCGCCAGCTCGAGGATGGAATCGGAGTCGAGCACCGTCTCGTGATCGGTCGGGATGATCGGAAGCGCGCGCGGCTTCGAGCCGGTCGCGATGATCACGAACTTCGCGGAAAGCGTGCTCTCCCCCGCGTCGCTCTTCACCGCGACGGTGTGCGGGTCCGAAAGCCTCCCGAAGCCGGTGTGCACGTCGATCTTGTTCTTCTTCATCAGGAAG
Organism: Thermoanaerobaculia bacterium; assembly: GCA_035260525.1. NCBI lineage: Bacteria > Pseudomonadati > Acidobacteriota > Thermoanaerobaculia > Thermoanaerobaculia bacterium. The sequence continues at coordinate 10,266 of DATFVB010000355.1, read as the reverse complement.
GCGATCCCGTTGCTGCTCTGGCGGACGACCTTCGTCTTGTGCTTCATCGCCGCGGCGAGCTCGAAACGGATCTCTTTGGCGACGACGCCGATGTCGTCGCCGTGCCGCGCCTCCTCGAGGACGTCGGCGGCGTGGAGAAGGGCTTTCGTCGGGATGCATCCGCGCAGCGTGCAGACGCCGCCGAGCGCCGCGTCCTTTTCCACGACGGCGGTCTTCAACCCGAGCTGCGAGGCCCGGATCGCCGCGACGTATCCGCCGGGCCCGGAGCCGATGACGACGAGATCGTAGGATGCGTTGGCGCTCAAAGGTTCCTCCTGCCGCCGGCGATTGTATACGGGCGGCGCGGCGACCCTCAGCCCGACCCTCTCCCGCCGGGAGAGGGAGCAAGACCGACAGCGAGACGCCGCGGCGAGGTCGAGCCCGCCGACGACAGCGACGCTGCGATCACCCCGGGGCTTGGGGCGCGGCGAGGCGCGAGCCCGGCGGGATGCGGGCCGCCCGCGAGATCCCGAGGCCTACCGGGGCGTAGGTCGCAGGGTCTCGCGGGGCGGCACGCGCCCGCCCGGCTCGATGCATCGCCGCGACCGCCAACCCTACAACTCGGAGGCGAAGAGGCCGTAAACCCACTCGGCAAACCGCTCCGAGAGCGAGCGCGATCTCCACGCCGCGAGCGTGATCTCGTCGCTCCGGCCGCGGTCCCGCTCGAACATGCCCGCGATTTCTCCCGCGAGCTTCGCGCTCCGGACATTCACGTTCGCCTCGTCGTTTAAGAAATACGACCGACTGTCGATGTTCGCGGACCCGACGGAAGCCCACAGCCCGTCGAACTCGGCGACCTTCGAGTGCATCATCGTCGGCCGATACTCGAAGATGCGCACGCCGGCTTCCAGCAACGCGCCGTAGGTCGACCGCGAGACCCGGCGGACGTAACCGAGGTTGTTGCGCACGCCGGGCACGATCACGTCGACGCGGACCCCGCGCCGGGCGGCGTCGCACAGAAGCCCGATCGTCGTCGCGTCGGGGATGAAATAGGCGTTTTCGATGAGGATCTCGCGGCGCGCGGCATGGAGCAGGACGTCGAGGCCGAGCGCGGCGCGTGAGCTCCGCTCGCCGAAGGAGGACCGCAGCACCATGACGTCCTCGCCGCCGGCGGGAGGGAGCTCCGGATAATCGCCGGGCCCGGCGGGAACCGGTCTCCGCATCTCGATCCAGTTCTCGGCGAAGACGCTCTGAATCCTCGCCACCGCGGGACCTTCCACGGACACCGCGGCGTCGTGCCAGTGTTTCGGCGAATCCGCGTCTCCCGTCCAGCGGTCGTCGAATCCCTGCCCCCCGACGAACGCGACCGCTCCGTCGACGACCAGGATCTTGCGGTGCGTTCGGTTCTTCAGCCGGTGGAAGAGGAGTATCGGACGGAACCGCTCGAATTCCACTCCCGCCTTCCTCATCTCCGACTCGAGCGTCTTCGAAAGCGTGTGGCTTCCCCACGCGTCGACGAGGACCCGGCAGCGCACGCCCGCCCGGGCGCGCTCCTCGAGCGCCCGCGCGAACCGGACGCCGGTCGAGTCCGACTGGAAGATGTACGTCTCGACGTTGACCGTCGCGCGCGCATTCCGGATCGCCTCGAGCATCGCCTCGAACATCCGGTCGCCGTTCTCGAGGAGCCGGCAGCGATTGCCGGCGATCAGCGGCTCCCCCGTCACGCTCGAAAGCTCGCGTCCGAAGTCCGCGCTCGCGGGGTCGAGCTTCGCCTCGAAGAAGAAGACGGAGGCGGGGCGCGGGCCGGCGGCGCAGCCGATCGACGCGCCGATGAGCGCCGCCGCGGCGGCGCATCGGATCCGGGGAAGGCGGGCGAGCACGCGCGAAGCCTACACGAGGAGCGCGGCGGCGCCCGAAGGGAAGCGACGTCGGCCGGTGGCGCATTCGACCGGGATCCCTCGCTCCCTGGAGCCGATCGACACGATCGGCGGTCGAGCTCGGGATTGGCCCGCGCACTGGCGTGCGCGGCGATCGCCACGCCGGCGGCTGACGCCGCCCGGCCGCAAAGCGGCCGGTCTTTCGCGAGACGCGAAAGACGCGCTCGATTCAGTCCTTCGTGCTCAGGTCGTGAGCGCTCCGGACTAAAATCCGGCCGTGCTCTTGCGATCGTTCGCCGCGGCCGCGGCGCTCGCGCTCCTTTTCGCGTCGTGCGCTCCTTCCGCTCCCGGGCACGAGGGGATCCCGATCGGCTTCTATGGATCGCTGACCGGACCGACGGCGACGTTCGGCCAGTCGGGGAAGAACGGCTCGACCCTCGCGCTCGACGAGATCAACGCGGCGGGAGGCGTCCTCGGCGAGAAGCTCGCCCTGCACGTCGAGGACGACCGCGGCGAGCCCGCCGAGGCCGCGTCCGCCGTGTCGAAGCTCATCTCACGCGACCACGTCGTCGGCCTCCTCGGGGAGGCCGCGTCGTCGCGAACGCTCGCCGCCGCGCCGATCGCCCAGAAGAGCGAGATCCCGATGATCACCCCCTCCTCGACGAACCCGCAGGTGACGCTCGTCGGCTCGTACGTCTTCCGCGTCTGTTTCACCGACGACTTCCAGGGAGCGATGCTCGCCCGCTTCGCCGCGCGGGATCTGAAGGCGAAGACGGCGCTCCTCCTGACCGACGTGCGGAGCGACTACAGCGCGGGGCTCGGCGCCGCCTTTCGGCAGGCGTTCGAAGCGCTCGGCGGCCGCATCGCGGGGGAGCAGCGCTACGCCGAAGGCGATACCGACTTTTCGGCGCAGCTCACGCAGATGCGTACGACCCCCGCCGACGTGATCTTCGTCCCCGGGTACTACACGGACGTCGGTCTCATCGCTCGGCAGAAGAAATCGCTCGGCGTTCCGGGCATCCTCCTCGGCGGGGACGGGTGGGACTCTCCGCGACTGACCGAGATCGGCGGCGACGCCCTCAACGGCGCGTACTTCGGGAACCACTACTCCCCGCAGGACCCGGATCCGGCCGTGCGTCGCTTCGTCGACGCGTACCGCGCCCGCTTCGGCGCCGTTCCCGACTCCGTGGGCGCGCTCGCGTACGACGCAGCGCGGCTCCTCGTCGACGCGATCCGGCGCGCCGGCTCGACCGCCGGACCCCGCATCCGGGAGGCGCTCGCCGCGACGAAGAAGTTCCCCGGAGTGACCGGCGACCTCACGTTCGACCTCGAGCGCAATCCCGTCAAGCCGATCGCGATCCTCCAGATCGAGAGCGGCCGGTACCGCTTCGTGGAAAAGCTCGCTCCGGAGGCGGCGGGGAAGTAGTCCGGGTTCCAGTGGTCACGGTAACGCCGCCGAGGATCGACGACGAGCGTCCCTTCCCGGCAGATCCTTCCCGCCTTCGCCAAGGCTTCCTCCTTCGCTGAAGCTTCGGCGGGACGAGTCGGCGCGGCAGGCCGCTGCGCCCAGGATGGCATCCGGGCCAGCCGTGCGGCCACTATCGAGGGACCGCGTGATCGGTTGAGTCGACCCGAAAGGACACGGCGGTCGCCCAACACGCCATAACGCAATGAACACACCGACATCATCCGGTGCCCTTCGCGGCGCGACCAAGTCTCGCGCAATCGCTGCGCGAGACGACTCGCGTCGCGGGAGCGGGAGCGCAGCGAGGGGGTGGCGGCACCGGCGGTCGAGCCGCTCGTTCGGCGAGCCGCCGGGCCGTCACGCGCTCTCGTACCCCGAGCCAGCTCCCACGACGGGCGGCACGCGCCCGTCTCCGCCTTCGCTGAAGCTTCGGCGGGATTCCTCACGTGAAAGCTCAGATTCCGCGCTGTCCGAGAGTCGCCGGCGATCGCGCCGTAGCTCGTGAGAGCGGGGGCGGACGGCTCGATGCATTCGCCGCGCGTGCCCTACCTTCGTTCGAACACGACGTCGTCGAACGCAACCGGCACCGGCGCCTCGGCGACGAGTCCCGCCGCGCCCGGGTGCGGCCTCGGGTCGCGGGCCTCGATCGCCTTCTGGCCCGAGACCGAAATCTCGAGCCGGTCGCCGGCCGCCGCGAGGCGCACCGTGCGCCACATCGGCTCGTTCGAGCGGATCGGCGCCGCGCCGAGCGTCTGGGCCTTGCCGTCGCGGACCGAGACGGCCGTCACCGTGTCGGACTGGAAGTCGACGAGCGCCGCGACGAAGTTCGCGGGGTTCTGGTAACGGATGACGACCCCGCCGCGCGCGAAGCCCTTTGCCGCGGCGCGCCGGGAGGCCGCCTGCACGGACCCGTCGGCGAACGAGGACGCCTGCGTCGAGAGCGCGAAATGGAAGTGCCCCGGCTGTCCCGTGGCGTCGGTCTGGACCGCGACCATCGGGCGGGAGAGCGCGTTCGCGTCCGGCATCGACTTCCATTTCTCGGGAGCGAGCCCCGGCGTCCCTTCGAACCGGAAGAATGCGGGCGTGCCGCCCGCGGCGTCCGAGTCGAACTCCCGGCGGAGCGCCCCGCTGTCGGCGAAGGCGAAGGCCGCGAGCGCGGCAACGGCGGCGAATGCGATGACGCTCCTCGACCTCGGCATCCCGTCCTCCTTCAAAAGGAGAGAATCGAATAGACCGTGTTCCCCGACGCCATGAAGGCCTGACGCGAATAGGGATCGACGACGATCCGCACGTCGGCCGGCGCCGGGAGGTTTTCCGCGAGAGACTCGGCCCATCGCGGCGCCTGCGCGTCGAAGAACTCCGCGACGAGCGTCTCGTCCGACTTCCCGCGCGCTCCCGCGAGCTCGCGGAGCTTGGCGACGTCGGCCGGCTGCAGGCGAAAACGGTACCCGCCGCAGTCGCGGTCGGCGCCCGCGATCGCGGCCGGGATCCCCGCGCCGAACTCGAGGCCGCTCACCGGTGCCCCAGGAGGTTCTTGGCGATCACCATCCGCTGGATCTCGGAGGTCCCTTCGTAGATCGTCGTCACGCGCGCGTCGCGATAGTACCGCTCGACGGCGTATTCCTTCGAAAATCCGTATCCGCCGAAGATCTGGCACGCGCGAGCGCAGACGGCGTTGCACGCCTCGGAGGCGAAGACCTTCGCCATCGAGGACTCCTTCGAGAACTTCACGCCGGGCTGCTCCGAGAGCCAGGCGGCGCGGTAGGTCAGGAGGCGCGCCGCGTCGATCTGGACCTTCATGTCGGCGACCTGAAAAGCGACCGCCTGGTGCTCGGCGATCTTCCTGCCGAACGTCTCCCGCGTCTTCGCGTGCTCGACGGCCGCTTCGAACGCGGCGCGGGCGATCCCGATCGACTGCGCGGCGATCCCGATCCGGGAGTGATCGAGAGTCGTCATCGCGATCCGGAAGCCTTCCCCTTCCGCGCCGAGGCGGCGCGATTCCGGGACGCGGACGTTCTCGAAGAAGAGCGACGCGGTCTGCGATCCGTGGAGACCCATCTTCTCTTCGTTCTTGCCGACCGTGAAGCCGGGGTCGTCGTCGCGGAGCAAAAACGCCGTGATTCCGCGCGTGCCCGCCGGCGGGTCGGTCATCGCCATCACGACGTACCACCGCGCCACGCCCGCATTCGTGATCCATGCCTTCGCGCCGTTGATCACGTACCCGCCGTTCTTCTTCTCGGCGCGCGTCTTCTGGTTGGCCGCGTCGGAGCCGGACTGCGGCTCCGTCAGCGCGTAGGCCCCGATCGCCCGGCCCGACGCGAGCTCGGCGAGCATCGTCTTCTTCTGCTCCTCCGAGCCGAACTTCCAGATCGGATAGCAGGCGACCGAGTTCGTCACGCTCATGATGACGGCGAGCGACGCGTCGACACGGGCGACTTCCTCGACGGCGAGGATGTAGGAGAGCGGGTCGAAGCCCGCGCCGCCGTATTCGGCGGGGACGAACATTCCGAGGAAGCCGAGGGCCCCCATCTTCGCGACGACTCCGGCGGGGAAGGCGTGCGTCCGCTCCCGCTCGGCGACGCCGGGCGCGATCTCCCGTTGCGCGAAGTCGCGCGCCGAATCCCGGACCGCGCACTGGTCGTCGGTCAGGTGGAAATTCACGAGTTGGGCGCCCCTCCGGCCGGAGGCGTCGCCGGTCCGGAGCCGGGACCGCCCCGCCGGCGGCCGCGGCGGCGCCGGAAACGGCGCCGGCGTCCGGAGCCGGGCGCACCGGGTGCGCCGGGCTCTCCCGCGGCGGCCGGACCGGCGGCCGGGGGGGGCGCCGGACGCGGACCGCGCGGCGGCGCGGCGGGGCGGGGGCCCGGCGGACCCGGACGTCCCTCGCCCCCCTTGCCTTGCGGGCCCCGCCCCTGCGGAGGTCTCCCCGGGCCCGGCGGCTGGCCCTTGCCGCGGGCGGGCTGCGGCTTCGGCTTGCGCGGCTCGGGCGTGTCCACCCACCCTTCTTCGAGATGGCGGAAGGTCACGTCGATGACGTTGCGCTCCGCCCTCTTCCGGAGGAACTCGATCAGGCGGCCTCGGATCGGCGCGCCGCCATCCTCCACGATCGCGGGAATCCGCTCGGCGTCGTAGAGGACCATCCGGGTCCACGAGATCTTCTTCGCGGCTCCCGCGGCGGTCCGGTAATTCATGACGAAGCAGTCGTGCTCGTGGTCGAGCACGCAGTCCTCGAGCTCCATTCCCGGGATCGCCTCGTCGACGAGCGCCTTCAGGAGCGGGAGGTGCTTCTCCCCTTTCTCGAAGGTCTGCTCCATCGAGACGACGCGATCGCGGAACATCCTGGTGCTGGGCATGGCGACCTTCAGCGCGCGAAGATCTCGCGGGCGATCACGACCCGCTGGATCTCGCTCGTTCCTTCGTAGATCTCCGTGATCCGGGCGTCGCGGAAATTCCGCTCGACCGGGAACTCCTTCGTGTACCCGTAGCCCCCGTGGATCTGAAGCGCCTTCGTCGTGACCCGCTGCGCCATCTCGGCGGCGTAGAGCTTGGCGATCGCGGCTTCTTCCGTGTAGCGCCCGCCGGAGCCGGCCGCTTCGTCCTTGGCGGCCGCCGCGCGCCACGTGAGGAGCCGCGCGGCGTCGAGCTCCGTCGCCATGTCGGCGATGTAGAAGCGCAGCGCCTGGAACTCCGCGATTGGGCGGCCGAACACTTTCCGTTCTCCCGCGTACCGCACGGCGGCCTCGAACGCGCTCTGCGCGATTCCGACCGCCTGAGCGGCGATCCCGATCCGTCCGCCGTCGAGCGTCGCCATCGCGATCCGGAAGCCGTCGCCCTCCTCGCCCAGCCGGTTCGCCGCCGGAACGACGACGTCGTTCAAGAAGATCTCGACCGTCCCGGAGGCGTTGACGCCGAGCTTGACCTGATGGTGGGACCGGTCGAAGCCGGGCGCGCGCGTGTCCACGAGGAAGGCCGAGATCCCCTTGTGTTTCTTTTCGCGGTCCGTCGAGGCGAAGACGAGGGCGAGGTCGGCCGCCGCCCCGCACGTGATGAAGATTTTCTCTCCGGTCAGGCGGTACGCGTCCCCCTCCCGGACCGCCCGCGTCTTCTGGTTGGCCGCGTCGGAGCCCGCCTCGGGCTCGGTCAGCGCGAAACAGCCGAGCTTCTCGCCGCGCGCGAGCGGGGTCAGGAACTCCTTCTTCTGCGCCTCCGTCCCGAACTTCCCGATCGGATCGCAGACGAGCGAATTGTTCACCGAGAGGATCACGCCCATGTTCGCGCACGCCTTCGAGACCTCCTCGATCACGATCGCGTAGGCGAGGGTGTCCATCCCGGCGCCGCCGTAAGCGTCGGCAACGGCGACGCCGGCGAATCCGAGCTCCCCCGCCTGCCGGAACTCGTTGATCGGGAACTCGCCCGTCTGGTCGATGTCGGCCGCCCGCGGCGCCACGACTTCGCGCGCGAAATCTCGCACGGCGTCCCGGACCATCTTCTGCTCCTCGGAGAGCTCGAAATTCACGGCCGCGCGCTCCGGCGGCGGCGGGACGCGAAGAACGCGTCGATCCGGACGCGCTTGTCGTCCGACGCCTGGATCAGGGCGAAGCGCGCCCGCTCCAGGGCGAGCGCCCCCTCGCGCGAAGGAAAGGAGAGGAGAGAAGACGCGGCGCCCTGCGCGGGGCGGGAGAAGGCCGCGTCGCGTTCCCAGCGGGCCAGGTCCTCTTCCGTTCCGATCGCGTCGATCCATCCCTCCTCGAAGGCCGTGGCCGCCGGGATCTCCGGAGCGAGAGCGACGCGATAGGCGAAATGCAGCACGCCGCGCGAGCGGGCGAGCGCCGGGGACACGACGCGGCGACCCTCGCGCAGCACGAGGACCGCTCCGCGATCCGCCGCCACGAAGTCCGCCGAGAGAGCGCGCTCCAGAGAATCCGGTGTTACCCGGCCGGAAAGGTGGGCCAAAAACATCGGGCCCGGAGAATACCCGATTTCTCCCGGCGCTGCCCGGTGCGTTTCCGAATTCGGCTCAGTTCTGGCTCGCGGGCTGCGGAGGCGCCTCCTTCGGGGCCGGCGCGGGCTCGGGATGCGTCGAAGCCTCGGCAACGGCTTCGAACTTCGCGTTGAGTTCGAAGGCGTCCGTCGGCTCCTGGTACGCCGGGGAGATCATGTTGACTTCCGCGATGAACGGCTTCCCGATCGCCTTCGGCGCGTGCTCGGCGTCGTAGCGGAACGTCATCGTCGGAACGCGAACGTTCGTCGGTGCCGCCGGCGCCGATCCGATGGGGCTCGCTCCGCCGCTCGACATCGTCAGGCCACCTCCTCCTTTGTCGCCGCCCCCGAGCCCCTGCGAGTTTGGATCGACGCCGGGTCCGCGGCTTCCTCCGTTGCCCTGCTCGATCGCCGACGGAGGACCGAAGACGATGATGACCTTGCCGCGGAGCGTTTCCGAGCCCTTCGTCGAGCCCGAGCTGAAGTACTTGTCGGCGACCGCGACGCGCTCGCCCAGCATCTTCTCGAACTCCGGGCCGCGCTTCTCCTTGTACTCCTGGATGAACTTCTCGGCGTCGGCGTCGGTCCGAACCTTTTTCCATTGCGAGCGCTCGGCGTTGGTCAGGAAGTAGGACTCGGGGGTCCGATCCCAGTTCTTGTATTGTTTCGAGAGCCCGCCCGCGAACGCCGCCGATGACGTCAGCGCGAGCGCCAGAAGAATCGCCGTCCTTTTCATCGTGCCTCCTGTCAGAGTGCTAACCGGTTTGGTGTCCCGAATATTCGACACGAATCGACCGCCCGCGTCAATGATCCTTTTGCTCGTCAGACATTTGTGTTGTTCGCGACGAACCGCCCGACTTCGTCGGCGTAGCCCGGCCACGAATGAGCGGCGGCCACTTCGGCCAGGCGTGTTGCATAACTGGAAACGCCGTTCCCGAGCACTCGAATCGTCTCCTCCGCAAGCCGAAACGGGTCGTCTTCGGGGACGAGAGCTCCGGTTTCCGGCATCACGAACGGCCGGAAGCCCGACTGGTCCGAGGCCACGACGGGCCGGCGAGCGGCGATCGCGCGGGCGGCAATCCCCGACCCGGAATTCTTCCGGTACGGGCAGACGACCACGTCGCATGCCGCCAGCCACTCGTCCATCTCGGCCTCGGTCACGTACCGATCGACGACCCGGATCCTGGAAGCGATCGGGCGGCGCATGAGCCGGGCCATGTCGTCCCGCGAATCCGGGAAAACCTCCCCGACGACGGAGATCTCGGCGCCGGTCTTTTCGACGATCCGCGGCGCCGCGTCGAAGAGCACGTCGAGACCCTTGTACGGTCGGACGAGGCCGAGAAAGAGGACGAGCGGTCGATCAGGCGCGATCCCGAGCTTCTTCCGCGACGCCTCGCGGTCAGCGAGCGGCCGGTCCTCCACCGGGTGCGGCAGGACGCGGATCGGCATTCGCGGAAATCGCGCGGCGATCGTGTCGCAGTCGGCATCGGACTGCGCGATCACGGCGTCCGCCGCCGCGAACGCCCGCCAGGTCAGCCATTTCTTCCACGCGGCGCTCTCGTGGTCGAAAACGTGATGGCAGAGGAGGACGTTACGGAACCGGGGGTTCTCCCGCCGCGTGGCTCGAAAGACGCCCCGAAGCGACGGCCCCCAGAACGCGGTCCACCACGGCGCGATGACCGCCGAAGCTCCCGTTCCGACGATCCTCCGGGCGGTCTGCCTCCACGACCACGGCCTCGCCCAGTCGAGCGCCGGCGTGACTCTCTTCGCGGCCTCCGCGAGCTCCGGCGCGACGTCGAACCTCCGCGGATTGATCAGCCGCGGGTATCCCCGCGAGTACGTGAAGTACCCGGCGAGCCTCGGCCCGAGCGCGTCGGCCAGCAGCATCGTCTGCTGCGCGATCCCTCCCCGGTCGGGGGGGCCGGGGCCGAGGAGGGCGAGGGAGGAAGACGGCATCCGGGGGATTAT
>DATFVB010000354.1 GCA_035260525.1 Thermoanaerobaculia bacterium | reverse complement strand
GTCCGCGGGACGGTTCCGGTATCTCGGGATCAACCTTCCGACCCTCGACCCCGAGCGCTACCGCGAGCTCCATGGCACGCGGGATCTCGCGCGCGTCGTCGGCAACGTCGAGGCGCTCGAAGGGATCGACGTCGCACAGGAGAAGGCGATCGTCGCGCTCGGTTACGAGGACGACGCCCACCGCCGGGACGTCGCGGCGCTGCGCGAGCGTTTCGAGCCGCGCGGCTGGGAGGTCCGCCCGTTCCCGATCCGGAGCCGGGCGGGACAGATGGGGCAGGTCCTCCCGCCGCCGAAGAAGCGGCTCCGCGGGTGCGACCTCATGGGATCGCGCCCGTTCGAGCATCTGCACGTCAACGCCAATGGGACGGCGGTTCTCTGCTGTCAGGACTACTACGAGAAGTGGCCGGTCGGGGATCTCAACCGCCAGAGCGTGGCGGAGGTGCTCGGCGGAGAGCGCATCGCGCAGATGCGCCGTTGGGCGTACGGCGTCGAGGAAGCGCCGGACGAGTTCCTTTGCCGCCGCTGCGAGTTCGCTCTCGGGCAATGAGCGATTCGGCCGCTCCGGGAGCGCACCCGTCGGTCGTCGCCGAGAACCTCGGCAAGACGTACCGGCTCTACCGCCGCCCCGCCGACCGTCTCCTCGAGCTCCTGACGGGAGCTCCCCGTCACGTCGACTTTCGCGCGCTCGAAGGCGTCTCCTTCGAGCTGCCGCGCGGCGGGAGCCTCGGCCTGATCGGAGAGAACGGCGCCGGCAAGTCGACGCTCCTGAAGCTCGTCGCCGGCACGGCCGCGCCGTCGGAGGGCGCCGTCGCGACGCGCGGCGCCGTGGCGTCGATCCTCGAGCTCGGGATGGGCTTCCACCCCGAGTTCTCGGGGCTCGAGAACGCGCGCATCAACGCGGCCCTCCTCGGCCTTTCGGCTTCGGAGATCCGGCGGCGCCTGCCGGAGATCCGCGAGTTCTCCGAGCTCGGCGATTTCTTCGACCGCCCGGTCAAGACCTACTCCTCCGGGATGACGCTCCGCCTCGCGTTCTCGGTCGCGACGCACGTCGACGCCGAGGTGCTCATCATCGACGAGGCGCTGTCGGTCGGCGACGGGTACTTTCAGAAGAAGTCGGTCGACCGGATCGTCGCGTTCCGCGAGCGGGGGGGGACGCTGCTCTTCTGCTCTCACGCGATGTACTACGTCGCGAGCCTGTGCGAGCGGGCGCTCTGGCTCGATCACGGCCGGGTCCGCGAGCAGGGCGCCGTGCTCCCCGTCGTCCGCCACTACGAGGCGTATCTGCAGAGCCGGCAGGAGCGCCGCCGCGGCGATACCCCCGCAGCCCCCGCGGGCCCCGGGACCGCCCGGATCACCGACGTCGTCGTCCACGACGGGTCCGGTTTCGCGTCGGCCGAGTTCCGCTCGGCGAGCACCGTCGCCGTCGACGTCTCCTTCGAATGCGCCGACCCCGCGATGCTCCTCACCGTGCGGATCGGAATCGACCGCGAGGACGGCGTCCAGGTGTTCGCGGCCGACACGCGGGAGGCGCATCCGCCATTCCGCGGGAGCCGCCGCTACCGGGTGCGTCTGACGCTGCCCGACTTCCCGATCTCGCACGGCGACTTCAACGTGTTCGCGTACCTGGGGGACGAGCACGGCCTCCACCTTCACGACGCGCGGATCCTTTCGCCCGGATTTTCCGTGCTCTCGCCGTCGTACGCGGTCGGCCTCGTCGCGCCCGCGCGCACCTGGTCGGTCGTCGACGAGGGCGGCGAATCGGGGCCGAAGGCGCCGCGCTCGAAGTCGCTCTCCGCTTGATCCGCTTCGACTTTTCCGAGCCGGCGGGAGACTACCTGGGCAGGCTCTCCCGCCTGCGGTGGCGGCGGGCGTTCCAGGCGGCGGACGGCCGGCTCTCCGGGACGCTCGAGGTACGGGAGGAAAAGGCGATCGCGGTGCCCGGTTCGGCGGCCGCCCTCTTCGCGGCGGCGGAGCGCTGTCCCGGTTCGACCGTCTACCCCCTCGAATCGGGAGCCGGATGGCAGCCTCCGCCGGCGTCGACCCTTCGCGAGCTCGAGGAGGCGTGCCCGCCCATCGCGGGAGAGGCGCGGCCGCTCTCGACCGAGCCGGTCTCCTGGGCGGCGCGATTCGTTCCCGATGCGGCGGACCGGCGGTCCGCCGTCGCCTCGGCCGGCTTCCGGGTCGTCCGGTTCTCTCCGTCGTTCGGCGCGCGGCAGGAGATCGTCTCGCGGATCCCTCCCGCGACGCGCCGGCTGCTCGACGTGGGGTGCGGAACCGGAGAAACCGCGGCCGCCGCGAAGAGGACGACGGGAGCGAGGGTCGAGGGAATCGAGCGGGATCGCCGGCTCGCGGAGGCGGCGCGTCCCCGGCTGGACGCGGTCCACGACGGCGACGCGCTCGACGTGCTTTGCGCGATCGCCGCGCGCGGGGAGGAGTTCGACGCTTTCCTCTTCGCCGACGTTCTGGAGCACTGCCGGGACCCGCACGCCGTGCTGGACGCGGCCCGGGGCGTCGCGTCGCCGGGCGCGACGGTGATCGTCTCCGTCCCGAACGCCGCCGGGGCGCCGATCCTGGCGGACCTCGTCGCCGGCCGCTTCGACCCGGTTCCGGCCGGTCCCGAGGACGCCGGACACCTGCGCTGGTTCACCCGGCGCACGCTCCGCGAGCTTCTGGACGAGACCGGGTTTTCCGTGGTCGCGATCGACCCGCTGCCCCTGCCTCGCGACGACGGTTTCGGCCGCCGCCTCGCCGCCGCCGGCGTCGCCTTCGATCCGGAGGAGCTCGGCGCGATCCAGTGGGTCGCGACCGCGCGGTCGTGACGGCTTCCCGGGGCGGGCGGAGAGCATGAAGATCGCCTATCTCCTCGCGTCGAGCGGGCTGTCGGGCGGCGCGAAGGTCGTTTATCAGCAGGCGGAGGGGCTCGCGCGCCGCGGTCACCGCGTGACGATCGTCTGTCCCGAGCCGCCCCCCGAGTGGGCGGGAACGTCGGCGGCTGTTCACGAGCTCGGTTCCTTTTCCTCCTCGGAGGCGCTCGCCGGGGCCGATGCCGTCGTCGCGACCTTCTGGACGACGCTCGAGCCGGCCTCGCGCGCCGCGCGGGGCGCGGCCTTCCACCTCTGCCAGGGGATCGAGAGCGACACCGAGTTCTACGCGGGAGAGCGCCCGGCGATCGAAGCCGCTTACCGCCTCGTCCCGAAGAAGCTCGTCGTTTCGCCGCACCTCGTCGGTTTCCTCCACGAGCGCGGATTTCGCGACGTGGAGAACGTCGGCCAGACGTTCGACGCCTCCGCGTTCCGCGTCGAAGCGCGGATCTTTCGCGAGGGGTCTCCGCGGATCCTTCTGCCGGGGATCTTCGAGATCGACGCAAAGGGTGTGGCCGAGGCGCTGGAAGCGCTGTCCCGGCTCCGGGAGCGGGGCGCTTCCTTCCGGGTCGTTCGGCTCTCCGCCGAGCCGGTCTCGGCCGCGGAGAGAAAGACGAAGGTGGTCGACGAGTACCATTGCGGCCTGTCACCGCTGCGCGTCCCCGCTCTGCTCGAGCGGACGGACCTTTTCCTCGGCCCCAACCACGAGGTCGAAGGCTTCGGGCTTCCGAGCCTCGAGGCGCTCGCCGCCGGGCTGCCGGCGGCCCTTTCCGACACCTCCTCGCACCGCGAAATCGCGGGAGAGTCGGCGGTCTATTTTCCGCCGGGGGACGTCCGCGCGATCGCCGCCGCCGTCGAGCGGCTCCTCGCGGAGCCGGAAACGCGGCGGAGGCTCTCCGCGGAAGGGCCGGCGCGCGCGAGCCGTTACCGGACGAGCGACGTGGTCGACCGGCTCGAAGGCATCTTCGCGGCGGCGGTTCGGAAACGGGGAGCGGCGCGATGACGATGAAGGAAGTCTCGGCGGTCGTCGTCAGCCACCGGTCCGCTGCCGAAGCGGCGACCGCGGTCGCGAGCCTCCGCCGGGCGGTCGAGGAAGCCGGGGTTTCCGGAGAGGTCGTCCTCGTCGACTGCGGCTCCGGCCCGGAGGAGCTCCCGGCGCTCCAGTCGGCGGCGGCCGATCGCCTCCTTTCCATCGAGAACCGCGGGTACTCGGGCGGGGTCAACGCGGGGATCGCCGCGTCGCGCGGGCGGCTCCTGCTTCTCTGCAACGCCGACGTCGAGATCGCTCCGGGCGCCCTCGCCCCGCTGCTCGCCGCCGCCGCGCGTCCCGAGACGGGGGCGGCGGCCCCCGTCCAGCACGCCGACTCCGCGGGCCGGATCCTCCTGCCGACGGGATTCGGCCCCGGTTTCGGCCGCGACCTCGGCCAGGCGTTCGGCAATCGCGGCGGGGCCGCCCGCCGGTTCGCGGGCCGCGCGCGGGAAGAGTGGCGTCTCTGGACCGAAGGAGGGGAGACCGACTATCTCGCGGGCTCGATCCTCGCGACGCGGCGGGAGGTCCTCGACCGCGTCGGCCGGTTCGACGAGCGCTTTCCATTCGAGTTCGAGGAGACGGAATGGGAGGATCGGGTCCGCGCCGCCGGCTTCCGGCTTCTCGTCGTCGCCGGCTCCCGTGCGCGGCACGCCGCGGGGATTTCGGCATCCCGCAACCCGGAGACGGCCGCCCGGCGGAGCGCGTCGAGGTCCTTCTACCGGCGGCGCCGTTACGGTCGCGCCGGGGCGGCGCTGCTCGCGGCCGCGGAGACGATCCTTTCGTCGGCGCCCGCCGCGCCGCCGCTCACCGGGATCCCGGCGCGCGGTTCGGAATGGGCGGCCGCCTTCTCGCCCAATCCGTCCGTTCTTCCTTTCGCGGGAGTCTCGCTCGCCGCCTCCGTCGACGCGCGTGAGATCGCCGCCGTTCTCGGCGGCGCGATGTACGTCCGCGTCTTCCGGACGGCGGACGGCCGGCCGGAACCGATCGCGCGGGCGCTGCCGTGAGATTTTCCGTCCGCCTCGCGACCGAGAGCGACTCGGGGGGGATTCGCGATCTCTTCGGACGGACGTTCGGCCGGGCGATGTCGGAGGAGGAATGGCGGTGGAAGTACCCGGGGAACCCGGACGGATGGGTCGCGACCGTCGCCGAGCTCGACGGGCGGATCGTCGGGCACTACGGGGGATGGCCGCTCCGGGCCGCCATCGGCGGGCGGGAGTTGACGATCGTCTCGGTCGGCGACGTCGCGACCGAGCCCTCGATCCGGCAGCTGGGAGGGCGGCAAAACGCCTTCCGGTCGATGGCCGACGCGCTGTTTACGACGCTGCGATCGCGCGGCGTGCCGTTCGTCTTCGGGTTTCCCAACGCGCGCGCGTTGGCCGCGGGCGCGAAGCTCCTCGGCTATCGGGCCGAGTTCCCCGTGCGCACGATCGAATACGCTCTCGCGGGCTCGCCGCCGCGGAGAGGGACCGCGGCGGAGTTCGTCGGCGCTTCCTACGATGCGCTCTGGGAGCGCGCGCGCGCGGCCATCGCCGCCGGGCTCGTGCGGGATCGGCGGCGCATCCACTGGCGCTACCACGCGCGTCCCGACCGCTGGTACCGCTTCGTCACGGTCGCGGGCCCGGAAGGAGACGCGGCGTGCGGGGTTCTTTCCGTCGTGGGAGAGCAGGCGCTCGTGGTCGAGGCGGTGGTCGCGGGGGAGGAGGGCGCGCTCCGCCTCCACGACGCCCTCGCCGCGGAGGCCGCGGCGCTCGGCGCGCGGCGGCTCGTCTTCTGGGAGACGCCCGGCGGGCCGCTGTCCGTCCTCGCCGGGCGCGACCCGGCGCGGCGGCGCCCGGGGGGCCGCGTCGCGGAAGCGGGCTTCTCTTTCGCGACCGTCCCGTTCGACGCGGCGGCGACCGCGGAGTTCGTCCGCAGCGCGCAGATTACGGCGGGCATCTGGGACGACCGGTGATGTGGGCCGGCGCGCCGATGCATCGAGCCGGGCGGGCGCGTGCCGCCGGCCGCCGGCACGACGTACGCTCTCCGGTACGTCTTAGCCGCCGGCCGGCGCCCCGCATCCCGCCGGGCTCGCGCCTCGACGCGCTTCGTCGTTGTCGCCTTCCGACACGGGCAATCACCGTAACGGAGAAGGCCGGCGCGCCGACCTGTCGCGCCGAAGCGAGGCGAAGGCGGATGCATCGAGCCGTCCGCCTCCGCTCTGGCGAGCTACGGCGCGATCGCCGGTGAGCTCGCGCGAGCCGTTTCGGATGCTCGATGCCAATAGGATCGCGCCGAAGCTTCAGCGAAGGCGGAGGCGGGCGCGTGCCGCCGGCCGCCGGCACGACGTACGCCTTCCAGCGGTGAATGGATCGCTCTGAGATAATGCGCGCGGAGCCATGGAAGAAAACGAGCTGATCCCCTACTCCGCGACGGAGATCTCCGCCGAACGGGTGCTCACCCTCTCCGCGCATCCCGACGACGACGTCTTCGGCGCGGGAGGGCTCCTGGCCCGGCTCACCCGCTCCGCGGAGGCGGTCCGGGCGATCGTCATGACGGGCGGAGAGGCGCAGGAGCGGGGCGACGCGGGCTCGGCGGACCCGGAGACGCGCCGGAAAGAGGCGCGGGACGCCGCGGAGGAGCTGGGCATTCGCGATTGGGTGTTCTGGGATTTTCCGGACCGCGGGCTCGCCCGCCGGCGGCCGGAGGTCGAGGCGAGGCTCCGGCGCGAGATCGTCGAGTTCCGGCCCGACCTCGTGCTCGCCCCCTCGCCGTGCGAGATCCACCCGGACCACCGGGCGGTGGCCGAAGCGCTGTACGAGATCGTCGCGGCGGCCCGCCCGGGAGACGCCGACTACGAGACGCTGCGATGGGTCCGGATCGCCTTCTACGAGATCACCCAGCCGATCCTCCCGAACGCCCTCGTGCCCCTCGGCGATCGCGCGGAGACGAAACGACGCGCGATCGGGAGATTCCCCTCGCAGGCGGCGGTCCGCGACTACGCAGGAGCGGTCGAAGGGCTGAACGCGTTTCGGGGTCTCACGCTCGACGGCGCGGGGCCGGCCGAGTCGTTCCGGATCGTCTCGGCGCTCGAGGCCTCCGTTCATTCGCTCGCGGAGCTGCGGCGGCGGATCGGACCGGCGGCGATCGCGGCCGGAGACCGGGCGGTCGCTCCGGCGGCCGTCGTCGTCCGCACCCGCAACCGTCCCGCGCTCCTGCGCGAGGCCCTCGAGAGCCTGTCGGCGCAGACGGCGCGTCCGCGGAGCGTCGTCGTCGTCAACGACGGGGGAGGCCCGGTCGAATCGATCCTCGCTCCGTTCGTCTCCGACTACTCCCTCACGCACGTCGACCACCCTTCCTCGTCGGGGCGTTCGAGGGCGGCCAACGATGGCGTCGAGCGCGTCTCGGAAG
>DATFVB010000353.1 GCA_035260525.1 Thermoanaerobaculia bacterium | reverse complement strand
AGTGCCGCCTCTGCTTGCATCGAGGATTAGCCGGCACGGCGACCTGTCCCGCCGAAGCCTTGCCAAAGCCTTGGCGACGGCGGGGCGAAGGCGGATGCATCGAGCCGGGCGGGCGCGTGCCGCCGGCCGTCCGCACGACGTACGCTCGCCGGTACGCCTTAGCGGCCGGCCGGCGACCCGCATCCCGTCCGCCTTCGCCAAGGCTACGGCGGATCGAGGCGGCAGGGGTGCTCGCTTCACAACGGCCGTTCGGGACGATCAATCCGCCATAGCTCGTCAGAGCGACGGCGGACCGGGCTCGCGCCTTGCCGCGCTTTCGGCTGGTTCTGAACCGAGGATCGCTGCTCGCGAGAATCGGAGCTGCCGGCACGGCGATCCTCCTTCGCTCTGGCGAGCTTCGGAGGATTGCCCGTGAAATCGGCCTTAGCCTCTGCGAAGGCGGATGCATCGACTGGTCCGCCTCCCTTCTGCCGAACTGCCGGCGCGATTGCCGGAAGCAAGCCATTCGCATGTCATCCTGAGCGCAGCGAAGGATCTGCCTGGGTCCCTGGGGCAGATCCTTCGTCGCTTCGCTCCTCAGGATGACAGTTTGGGAGAGGACCGACCGCGGGATGCGCGCTGCGGCAGACCCTTCGCTCGCTTGCCGCCGCAAGCTCGCTCAGGATAGAGCGCTGCGCGCGCATGGCGATGCGCGCTGCGCGCTCTAATTCTGGATGGCCATCTTGCGGATGAGGCGCACCGCCGCATCCGTGCCGAGCGCGGGGGTCAGCGCCACCGTCCGCGTCGGCGTCCACCGGGTGCCGTCGGACATCGCGTAGCTCACGTGGTCCGGATCCGACTGCCAGTAGACCGTCGGCTCGTAGGAGCTTCCGACGACGGTTCCGAGCAGGGTGGGGCTGGCGGGCACCGCCGCCAGGATCGGCGACGAGTTGTGGCCGAGGATGACGACGACGTGCCGTCCATGCAGCGGGTCGATCACGTGGCGGAAATCGGAAGGAAAGGTGATCTGCGCGACCTGCAGCGTTCCGGTCGCGACGTCGGCGAAGCTCGCGAGGATCGTCGACGAAAGTCCGTCCTGCTGCAGCGAGGGACTCTCGTAGAGCGGATTGTCGAGAATCGCCGGCCATTCGATCGTCTGGCTCCCCACGAGCTCCGGGAGGTCGGAGATCGGAATGTCGGCGAGGTTGAAGCTGCCGTTCTCGACGAAGATCGACGCCAGGCGCGCGCGCGGGCGGACGGAGCCTTCCCACCAGATGACGGAGATGATCGAGCGCTGCGAGTCGACTTCGTTTCCGTCCGCGTCGAGGTCCTGGACCGTCTGGTGCGTGATGAGAATCTGCGGGTTGCTCGCGAAGCTGAAGACACCGGAAGGGAGCAGCGGAGCCTGGACCCAGATCCCCTTCTGGAAGATCGCGAACTGGATCGAGTTGATGATCTGGAAGCGGTCGTTCCACACGAGCACGAGCGACTGCGAGAGCGAGTCGTACGCGAGGTCGAACTGGTCCTTCGGGTCGGTATTGTTCGTTCCCGGGATGATTCCGGACTGGACCGCGCCCGTCTGGTCCGTCGAATCCCAGCGGATCACGAAGGCATCGGGGGCGGCGGCCGTGCCGTCCGGCTCGAAAGATCGGTAGAACCCGGACTGCACGTGGTAGAGCGTCCCGTCGGACGTCAGCAGGGAGCGCTCCTCGGCCCCGGCCCCGGCCGCGAAGACGGCGGCGGCGACTCCGATCAGTGTTGCCAGAACCGAAAGACGCCGGGACTTCATGATCGGCTCCTCACGCCCGCAGGTTGATCATCCCCACCACGTTCACCTGGTGGAGGAATCCCTTCAAGGACGGAAAATCGGGGTAGAACTTCGACAGCGCGTCGAAGTGCTGCTCGGCGTCGTTTCGCCGCCCCACCTCGGAATAGATCTCCCCGAGGAGGTAATGCGAGTTCTTGATGACCTTCTCCTGGCCGAACTCCTGGCCGAGGGCGAGCGCCTGGATCCCCCAGCGCTCCGCCTCGTCGTAATGCTCGAGCTTCAGGTGCCCGAGGCAGAGGTCGAGGTTCGGGAACGTCGTGAACGCCCGCGCGCCCATCGCGTCGAACTGGTTGAGCGCGCGCTCGACGATCGGGAGGCCGATGGAGACCTCGTCGCACGCGATGTACACGTAGCCGAGGTTGTCTTCGGCCACGGCGGTCTCCCGCGTGGTGTCCTGGTCGCAATCCGAGTAGATCTCGATCGCCTCCCGGAACAGGGGGAGCGCGGTCTGGAAGCGGCTCTCCGAGAGATCGAGACCGCCGAGGAGGTTCAACGACACCCCCTTGAGGTAGGGGTTGAGCCCTTCCGAGCGCCCGATCGACATCTGCGCGTAGCTCCGCGCCTTCGCGTATTCGTGCCGCAGCTCGTGCGCGCACGCCGCGGTGTACGCGGCGAATGCGCCGAGCCGGCCGTCCGGATGCCGGAGGACGACCTCTTTCAACGCGGAGAGGTCGAAGTCGTTGCGTTCCATCTCGACGAGCGTCGCGATCCGGTTGCAGAGGAACAGGTCCTCGGTCTCGCGCAGCTTCCAGGCGCGCGCGAGCGCCAGCCCCTCCTCGAGAAGAAGGAGGGCGCGCTCGCAGTCTCCCTGCCACACGGCTTCGCGCGCCGTGCGGCGGAGGAATTCGAGATGCTTGCTGCGGTCGCTCATCGTGAAGTCGGCAAGTCCTGACAATGTACCACCCGGGGGACGAAAAGCAAAGAGCTCAAGGAGTTTATTCGCCCGAATCGCCCTTTCCCTGCGACTTCTTGAAGCGAATGAAATCGGCGACCTCGCGCCGCGCGTCGTCATCGAGCGCGAGGTACTCCTTCCAGAGCTGACGGTCGTCCTCGGCCGGAGCGGCGTCGTCGAAGAACGACGCCATGTCGAGCTCGAAGACCCCGAGGATCTTGAAGAGCGTGTCGAGGCCGACCTTGTATTCCCCTTTTTCCATGCGCGAGAGGTCCGACTGGAGGATCCCGATCTTCTCGGAGAGCTCGGTCTGGGTGAGATTCCTCCCCTTGCGGAGCGCGCGGATCCGGGCGCCCACGAGATTCTGCCGGGTGACGGGGAAATGCTGTTGCGCCATATTTGCACCGCCAATATAATCCCGCCCCTGTGAAAGTCAAGCCGTCGGCGACCGGCCGCGCCGGAAACTCCGCCTATCTCCTGTCGGAGCTGGTCGCCCGGGACCTCCGGTCGCGATACGTCGGCTCGTTCCTGGGCCCGGTCTGGGCGCTCCTCGCTCCCCTGGCCTGGGTCGTCATCTACACGTTCGTCTTCTCGGTCGTCCTGCGGATCCCGCTCTCCGGCGAGCCGGCCGGCGTGGTCTTCCCGGAGTACCTCCTCGCGGGATTCATCCCGTGGCTCGCCGTCCAGGAGGGGCTGATGCGCTCGGCGACCTGCCTGACCGACAACGCGGCGATGGTGAAGAAGGCCGTCTTCCCGAAGCAGACCCTCGTCGCGACGGTCGTGCTGTCGGCGGTCGTCAACGAGCTGATCGGACTCGCCCTCTATTCGGCCTACCTCGCCTGGAAAGGGCATTTCTCGCCGCGTTGGGCGCTCCTCGTCCTCCCGCTCCTGGCCGTCCAGGTGCTCGCGACCTACGGTATCGGATGCCTGCTCGCCGGCGTCCAGGTCTTCCTGCGCGACACCGCGCAGGTCGCCGGGCTCGCGCTCGCGATGATCGCGTTCGTCACGCCGATCTTCTATCCGGTTTCGATCGTTCCGGCGCGGTTCCGCTGGGTCGTCGCGGTCAATCCCGTCGCGCATCTCGTCGAAGGATTCCGCGACGCGCTCTTCCGCCGCGCGCTTCCCGGGGCGGGGTCGATCGCGTACCTCGTCGTCTTCTCCGTCGTGGCGGCGATGCTCGGCTCTCTCCTCTTCGTCAAAGCGGAGCCGCATTTCGCCGATCTTTTGTGAACCGATGAAAGGAGTCCCGATGCAGCACCGGGTCAGCCGATGGGCGGCGGTAGTTTGGGCGGCGGGCAGTCTCGCCGCGGTTTCCGCCTGCTCGTCGTCCTCGACGACGCAGAAATCTCCTCCCGCCGCAGCGGCGGTGAAACCGGCCGCGTCCGCGCCCTCCTCCGCGAGCCAAGCCCCGGCGCAGTCGGCCGCGAAGACGAATCCCGACGTCGTCGAGGAAACCTCGACGTACTACGTCCAGCGGTACAAGAAGAGCGACATGGTCCGCGTGGACGACACGCACGTCCGCCTTCCGTTCATGAACGTGCCGGTCCTCCTCGCGCGGGAAGATGCGGACTACTACTACGTCCGGGTGGAGAAGACGACGCCGGAGGAGATGAACGCGGCGGCCGCCGAGCGCCGCGAGAAGGTCTCACGGCAGGAGGCCGCGGCCCGCGCCGAGATGGAGCAGCAGGCGAAGAAAAGCCCTCTGATCGTCACGCCCGAGCAGTTCGAGAACGTGGCGCCCGCCCGCGCGGCGTCGGGGGTTCGGTTCGTCCGCGCGGGAGAAGGCCTCCCGAAGCGCGGTCAGTGGCGGCAGAACATCGCCGTGGCCGACGTCGACGGCGACGGCCATCGCGACGTCGTCGCGATGCCGGCGCGGCTCTCCGGATCGCCGCTCTTCCGCGTCTGGCGGGGCGACGGGCAGGGGAATTTCCAGGAGATCAAGGTTCAGATCCTCGACGCGGCCGGAAAGCCCGTGACGCCGTCGCTCCAGTACGGCGGCGTTGCGGTCGCCGATCTCGACGGAGACGGGCGGCCCGACGTCGTCACGGCGTCGCACGCGCAGACGGTGCGGGTGTTCATGAATCGCGGCGGCGGGAAATTCCAGACGGCGGGCGCCGGGCTCCCGGCGAAGCTCTCGTCCCAGGCGGTCGCGGTCTTCGACGTCGACGGCGACCGGCGCCCCGACCTCGTGGTCTCGCAGGACATCGTCAACAACGATCTCCGGAAGAAGACCGGGAAGGACACCGCGCAGGTGCGGGTCTTCCTCAACCAGGGAAACGGCCGATGGGCGGCGGACCCGGGCGCGCCGGAGGGCGCGTGCTTTTCGTTCAACGTCTTTCCGATCGACGTCACCGGCGCGAAGCCCGCCCGAGACATCCTCACCGGCTGCCGCTACCTCGGCGGGTGGGGGCTGACCTGGAAGAACGACGGGAAGGGGAACTTTTCGAACGAGCTCTTCGAGACGATCGAGCAGGCCGCCTACCATTTCGCCGTGGCGCCGGGAACGGTCGGCGCCGAACGCTTCTCCGGGTTCGCCGACCTTTTCGAGAAGCATGCGGGCGCACTCCAGGCGGACGGACTGAACGTGTATTACAAGGATCCGCAGGGGTGGCGCAAGATCCCGGTCTGGCGTCAGAAGGGTTACAAGGTCCGCCTCACCTCGGTCGCGATGGGAGACCTCGACGGCGACGGGCTCGACGACGTCGTCTTTCCCGACCGGACCGCCGGGAAAGTTCGGATCTTCCTTCAGACGCCGGACCGCCGGTTCGAGGAGGCTCCCGAAGCCTCCGAGCCGCCCCTGGACTCCCCGGCGGCGGACACCCGCCTCGCGGACGTCAACGGCGACGGCCGGCTCGACATCGTGATGGCCAAAACGGGATTTTCCGAGCATCCGAAGGACCCGGGGGGGTTCGAGGTGCTCTTGAACCAGGGAAAGTGACCATGCTGCCGGAGCATATTTTTTCGAAATACCCTTGACTTGGGGGGGATTGTTACCCCATCATCTCCGGCGAGGCCCGCATAGCGGGAAATTCGAACCACCCCATAGAGGTGAAAAAACAAGGCTTCCGGATATCGAAGGAACGAAAAGTATCGGAGGTGATGGAATCGCGTTGACCGATGGTCGGACTCAGTCCCGGTTTTCAGTTCAGGTAAAAAATTTGAAGTTTTTGAAAGAGGAGATCTCAATGAAGAAGGTTTTGGTTACGCTGGTGGCGGTTGCCACGCTGGCCGCGTTCGCGGGCACGGCGTCGGCCGTCACTTGCACGATCGACCACAAACCGGCGGCGACGCTCCTGCTCCCGTACTTCCAGACCTCGGTCTCGAATGCGGGGGGCACGATCGCCCCGACGCCGTTCGGCGGCGGGCTGAACGGCACCGACACGTTGGTCACGGTCGTCAATGCTTCCGCGGCTCCGACGCTCGCGCACGTCACGGTGTGGACGCGCCGATCCGTTCCCGTGCTCGATTTCAACATCGGGCTCACGGGATTCGACGTCCTCTCCTGGTCGATGGGCAGCGTCCTCACGGGAACGCTCCCGGACAACCCGGCTCTGGGCGGCGACAATGCCTGCGCAGCGGATAGCGGATTCCGTCGGTTCACCCCCAACGCGTTCCCGACGCCCAACGACTCGGGCGCCTCGACGAACTACGGCACCCCGGCGTTCCCGCAGTCGTTCGCGGCCGCCCTCGCGGCCGAGCTCGACGGGACGGACGAGTGCGCCACGGGCGCCGGCGACGCCAACTTCGCTGCCGACGGCACCGACCTGCTGGTCGGCTACGTGACGATCGACATGGTCAACTACTGCACGTTCGACAACCCGAACGATCCCGCGTACTGGGCGGACATCGCCGGCGGCTTCGAGAACAGCCTCTGGGGCGACTACACGATCCAGTCCGAGGGAACGACGCCGACCTTCGGCGGCCCGCTCGTGGCCCTCGAGGCCGACGTGGTCGAGCTCAACGCCGAGAACGGCACGCCCATCCGCACGTTCTACGCGCGGTACTGGGAAGACGACGCCGGCACCATCAACCCGGCCCTGACGGGCGGTGACAACGGCGGCGGCGCGTACTTCGCGACGATCGGGCTCTTCACTCCGATCCTCGGCGACATGCGCGAGCCCCTCGGCATCACCTACGGCGCTCGTTACATCAACATCTCGGCCGATTCGACCACCTTCCTCCGTGCGTGGCGCGCGTCGGCGGACGACCTGACCGACCTCACCGGCGACGACTGCACCGCGGTCGAGCCGAATGTCTTCACCGTGATCTGGGACGAGGACGAGACCCCGGCGCAGCAGACCGGCTGCCAGGTCTCCCCGTGCCCGCCCGGCCAGACGTTCAACATTCCCCTCGAGACGCAGCGGCTCTCGATCACCGAATTCGCGGGCTCGAACGCCTCCTCGGCGGGCTGGGTCTACATCGACTTCGGCGCCAACGGCACGGTTCTCGATCAGGCGTGGCTTGCGTACGACTTCTCGGTGCCTGGCGCGTTCGCCAACTCCGGGATCAACGCGGTCAGCTTCGACCCGAACAACTGCCAGCCGGCGGATTACTCGGGCCTGGTCTTCCCGGCGGTTCCGGAAGTTCCGACCCCGATCAACGCCGACGGGGTCACCGGCGCGTTCTGATTCGTTTCAGGGTGGGTGGAGGGCGCGAGCCCTCCACCCCTTTTTTTCTCGCCGCCTTCGAAAACTCGGAAAGGTTGCTCATGACCAAACGTAGGATTTTTGGCGTCGGGTCGAGTTTGACGCCCGGGGCGTTGCCTCGATCACGGCAGAAATCTTTCGTGCGCGGTGCATTCATTTCGGCCCTGCACGGAATCCTCGCGATCGCGTTCCTCACCGCTTCTTCCGCGCCGCTCCGGGCGGCGGCCTGTTCGACGAGCCTCGTGCCCATCGCCACGGACGTCAGCGGGTTTTCCTTCGCCAACCAGACTTACCGCGATATCGTCTTCGTTTCCGGGCTCACGATGGGGCGGCGTTCGCCGACCATCTACGGGCCCACCCATTACGGCGTGATCGGGGCGTATCTCGGATCCAACCCCGGCGCTCCCTCGCCCTCGGTCTACCAGATCAGTTTCCGCGAAGGCGGACCCGTCGGCGGAGGCTCTTTCGTCGACTGCTGGCCGGGGCCGAGCGGCATCGCCATCGCCGACTCTCCCAACGGCTCGGGGCGCATGCCGATGGGATGGAACGACGGCTCCGGATGCGGCACGCCCGAGCAGCTGATATCGATCAACGCCCCGGGCGGGACCGAGACGTTCGGCCAACAGATCGACGTCAACAACGGGAATTCCATCTCTCAGACCGCCGCGGCGCTCTCGTCGGGCGGAAAGTACATGGGGTACTTCGTGGATCGGAACACGCTGTACGCCGTGGACGTCACGAACCCCGCATACTCCGCGGTCGCAACGCCGCTTCACGCGATCCAGACCGTTTCGGCGTGGGCCGGCGCCAACCGGCTCGTCACGCTCGGCAACGATTCCTTCGACCAGTTCCTCGCGGCAGTCTTCTTCGTCAACGGGGGAGGAACGGTCAAGTTCGCCTCCATCGGATCCGACGGAAAGCTGTCCACGCTCGCGGCGAGCGCGAGCCTCTCCTCGGGCTCCGCGGCGGGATCGATCCAGCAGGTCGCGGCGTATCCCTCGGGCAACGGTTACCTCATCTTCGTCGTCGTTTCCGGCGGAATCGACGTCTTCTCCTTCGACGGTACGAGCGTGACCCGCACGGGCACCATCCCGAACGGCGCGAACAAGTACTCGCGCCTTCAGGTGCCCGTCGGCGCATCGGCTCCCGTCCTGATTGCCGAGAAGACCAATCCGCTCGATCTCGACGTGATCGCCGGCGGCTACCTCGCCGGCCAGTCGGGTTCCCCCGCGGTCCAGACGACGATTTCCGCCCTTTCGAACGACACGTCGGCGGGGTTCGGCGCGTACGTCGACCCGGCGGCGCCCGGGATGCTCTATCTCTACCGGATCGTCTCGGTTTCCGGCCTCAGCATGCAGACGGACACGTTCGACGTCTCCTGCGTCACGTCTCCGCCTTCTCCCAACCCGGCGGCGTCCTTCACGCTCGTGAACAAGAGCGCCCAGGCCCGGAGCGACAAGGCTTCGTACGTCGGCGACACGTTTTCCTTCATCGACTCATCGAAGGCGGGCACGGGAGGCTCGATCACGAACTGGTACGTCTGGGCCAACTACAACAGCTCGACTTCCAACAAGGGCAACGCGGACATCTCCGCGACGTCGGCGCCGTCGCTCCCGAGCGTCGTCTTCCCCTGCCAGACGCTGAGCAACAGCCAGTGCAGCTACAGCCCGGTGAGCATCACGAGCGCCTCGATCTCGCAGAAGTTCGGCGAGCTCGTCTCGGCGGCCACGCTCGATTCCGGCGTCGCCGTCAACTCGGTCACGCTGAAGGTCCCGCTGACCCGCGTCCCGGCACTGGGATCGGACGGAAGCGTCAAGATCCTGACGGGAGGGTCGATCGACGCGAGCGCCTCCGACGGGAGCCCGGCGGGGTTCGCCTGGTCGTTCAAGGACGCCGCGAGCAACGCGCTCTCGACGAGCTGCGCGGGGACGACGTGCGCCCCGCCGTCGAACGCGGCCAGCTTCACGGTCGCGGCGAAGTACGCGGGCGGCTATCAGGCGGCGTCCGTCGCCGGCACGATCGTCTTCACCGACATCGCCGGCTCGATCACCGTGCCGGCGACGCTCTATTCGAGCCAGAGCACGACGACGGCGACGTTCGCGCTCCAGAAGGGAAGCACCGTCTCGATCACCGGTGTTTCCTACAAGTACGACGCCGGAGCGCTGACGCCGATCTCGCCGTTGCCCGGTCTCACCTCGTCGGTCACGATCGGAGTGCCGGCGCTGACGACCGGCCAGAACCACACGATCACGTTCGTCGTCGCCTACACCGGCGGCTCGAAGGGCTCGTCGGTCTCGTTCCCGGACACGTTCCTCTACAGCGCGGTCCAGTACGTGCCGAAGGTCTGGATCAGCAAGCAGCAGTCTCTCGCCGCGACCGACACGTGCTACACGAACGTCTTCGCGGGAGTGGTCACGTCGTGCGCGGGCTCGCCGGGCACCTTCTACCTCGGGGACCTGGGCGACCTCAACAAGCCCTCCTTCCCGGCCACATGGGACTTCGGTGACGGATCGCCGCTCGACACGAGCCACACGACGACGGATTTCGTCGCGCACACGTTCGCGGCGGGCTCGTACACGGTCAAGGTGACGGTGGCCGGCACGACCGCGTCGCAGTCTTTCAGCGTCACGGGATCGACGCTCTCGGCGAGCATCAGCGGGCCGACGAGCGTCGCCGCGGGCACGCAGAACACCTGGTCCGCATCGGTCTCCGGGGGCACGTCGCCCTACACGTACTCATGGACGTCGACCGATGGAGCCTCGGGCTCCGGTGCGAGTTTCCCCCACGCGTTTGCCAGCAGCGGAACTGCGACGATCACTCTGACGGTCCACGATTCCGCCGGCGCGTCGAAGAGCGTCCCGAAGTCCGTGACGGTCGGAGGCGGAGGCGGAGGCGGCCAGATCGTGATCGGCGGGTCATCGACCGTCAACGCCGGCGCGAGCAGCAC
>DATFVB010000352.1 GCA_035260525.1 Thermoanaerobaculia bacterium | reverse complement strand
GCGCGGGAGAGATCGCCCCGATCCTCGGGCCGCGGTTTTCCTTCGATCGGCTTCCCGACGCGCACCGCGCGCTCGCCGGCCGCGCCACGACCGGCAAGGTGCTGGTGGTCGTGCGTTCCTGATCCGGCCCGGAACGGTTCGGGCACGGTCCCATGATGAACGGGGTTTCTCCTCGATTGGCAGAGATTTTGGAGGACGGTTCTTCTGCAGGGAGCTGGAACGAGGATCGAATCGATCAGGAGGCGGGTTTGGGGCAGTCCGGGCTGCAGGCGGGTCTCGAGCCGGCGGGACCGTACACCAGGGACGTCTAGAGTCTATGACCTCTCGCTGCCTGTCCGCGCAGCAGGAAGGTCTTCGGAAATTGCCCTTCGCCGCAGATCTTGAAAGATCCGAAGTCTTTGTACCCGAGACCGTCCGGGGCCTCCGGCTCAGACTCTCGCCACATCTTCAGCTGGTAGAGATCATCCGCCGTGATCTGGCGATCCCGAAGCCGGTCGAACAGGTGGTTACGGAGAGCGGCGGGAAGATCAGTCCATCGGATCTTCGGCACGAACCACCGCTAATCGCCGAAGGTCATTCGGGCCAGCTCTTCCTTGAGCTTCCGCTGTTCAACGGCGTCGGACGTTTTCGTCAGGCGGTCCGCCATTTCGAAGAAGTGCCTCTTCTCATGCTCTCGGGCATCCAGGCCAGTCTCGATGAGCTCGACGATCACGCGGTTGGCGCTCGTGCGCTGCTTCTTCGCGATCGAGCGAACCCGGCTGGCGATCGGCTGGGGAAGAGTCACCGTCTGGCGAAGGGAGGTCGACGTCTTTGGCGTGGCGTCATCATACACCGTTATGCACCATTGTGGTGCTGGTCGCCTCTTGGAGCCGCTGGCGACCCCGACTCGACAGCGCTATACTTCGCCCGATATCGAGAGAGGCGCGAGGGATCTGGCCCGATGACCGCCCGGCAACCTGCGAAACGCCCGCAAGGTGCCAAAGCCAGCCCGGAGACGGGAACGATTGGGCTCGAGCCGAGCAAGACCACGGCGTCGAGTCCCGCGGCGATCCGCGGGATTTTCGTTTTTCGGGCAGCGTGAGCCGGGCCAGAACCCTCCCGCCGGGGAGGGAAGATGGTGGATTTCCGGGGAAAGCCGAGACCTCGGGTCGTCGCGAAGCTGCATGCGGCGCATCGGGTCTGCTCGAGGATGCGTCCCGGTGAGTTCACGTGGCCCTCGGCAGTGGGGAGTCGGCCAAGGCCGGACTGGTATGTCGTCGGCGGGGCGATTCGGATCTGCCCGGAGTGCCGTCTCGAGAATCGCTCGAGCGTCCGCTGCGCCCGCTGTCAGACGCTCCTCGCGACGGAAGAAGAGATCAACGGGTAGGCGGCGATGAAGGAGCCAGAGGTCGGCTGACGAATCGCGGAGCGCGCTTGTTCCCTTTCTGCCGGCCGGAACCTGGTCTGGCCTTCGTAATACATTGTGACCGCCTACGCTCCGTTGATCTTTGCGAAATCTACCGCCAACGCGCTCCGGCTTCTTCGGGTAATGCCGGAAGACATATCCCCACGGAAGAATCACGATCAAAATCACCGGGAAAGCCGCGATCGCCTGGAGCGGGTCGACTCGCGGTATGATCCGGCCAAGGAGCAATAATGAAAAAACTTTTCCTCAGCGCCGCGCTCGCGGCGGCGGTGGCGGGCATGCCCGTTCAGGCGCGGGCGGCGGAGCCGTCCGAGGCCATCAAGGAGCTCAACCAGGATTTCGTGACGGCCTGGAACGCCCACGACGCGAAGAAGCTGGCTGCCGTCTGGGCGGACGACGGTACCCTCATCAACCCGTTCGGCGTCAAGTGCAGCAACCGCGCCGAGGTCGAGAAGCTCTTCGAGCAGGAGCTGTCCGGCATGATGAAGGCGAGCACCTACAAGATCGACTCATTCACGCTGCGCAAGGCCTGCGACGACGTGATGGTCGGAGACTGGGACGCCACCATCACCGGGGTGATCGACCCGAGTGGAAACCCGGCGCCTCCGTTCCCGCATCACGTGACCAGCGTGTACCAGAACCGCGGCGGACACTGGGCCTTGGCGGACGCGCGAGCGTTCCACCTGCTCCCGCCTCCGGCTTCCGCGAAGTAGCCGCGGAAAGCTCGAGCCTTCGATTCAGCGTGCCGGGTTCGCCCGGCACGTTTCGTTTCGGGGGGATGTGGGGTCAGTCCGCCATCGCGCCCGACCCGACCTCGCCGGCCGGCTGAATTCGTGTGCTACGGGGCGGCGGCCGTCCCGGGGGTTTCCGGCGATCGTTCCCGAATGGTCAGCTTTCCCACTTCCAGCTCGCCGATCGAGAGCCTTCCGATGCGCCCGGAGAAGATCGCCAGTCGCCGGATCGCGACAGCTCCGACGGCCAGGGCCCCCATCGACACGGCGCCGATCGCGAGCGCGCCCACAGCCGAAGCCCCGACCGCCGCGGCGAGGCTGCCGATCGGGTTGCCTCGCCTCGATCCGCAATGCACGCACGTCTTCTTCCGCATCGATACCCTCCGCGACCGATCATACGGCGCGGTCCCGCGGGCGGCATGATGCATCGCAGCGGCCGACTTCGGATCGTCCAACCCGAGATCAAACGAGGACCGGGATCAGCCGATCCGGCCGATCGCGAACCTGTCGAGAACGCGCAGTCGCCGCGCCGGGCTATTTCGCGTCGGACCAGCTCTGCCCGTCGACCTTCCACTGGCCGTCTTCCTGCAGAATCCGGATCGTCCCTTTGTTCATCGCGCCGTCGAGCATTCCGGACGCGGTGAGCGTCGCCTTGTTCCCCTCGACCTCGAGCGAGGTGAACGTCACTTCCTTCGGCGCCATGTGGCTGATGACCGTCAGCATGGCCTTCGGTGTCTTCTTGGTCGCCTTCATCAATTTCTCGTCGGTGAGAAAGGCTTTCTTCGTGGAGGCCTTTTCGTAGGCGCCCCAATCGCCCGCCTGAACGGCAGCGAGCTGGGCGAGGTACGCCTTCGCCTGAGGAGTCGATTCGAGCTTCTTCGGATCGCCGGACCCGCGCGCGGGCTGGACGAACAACAGGACCGTGACGAAGGACAGGAGCAGAGTGGCGACTCTCTTCATGTTGGACCTCCAAGTATATTTATACCAGAGAAATTCGGAAGGGCGCGGCGGAGCTCGCGAAGGGCGACGACAAGGTCGCCGCGCTTGTCCTCACTCGGGAAATGACGGGCTCGAGTGGATTGAAGATTGGCAGGGAATTCGATCGGCGATTTGGGGTCGACGCTTTATTATATATTTTGCTGCCGAAACGGCGCCTGTAAGGGCGCGGACGGACCCTCTACGCCACTCTCAGCACGATCTTTCCGTGGGAGCGGCCTTCTTCGTTCATGTCGAGAGCGCGTCGGACCTCGCCCAGAGGAAGCACCCGGGTGATGTGCGGCCGGACGATGCCTCGGTCGATCAGGCTCGCGATCCGCTTCAGATCGTCCGTGTCGTACGTCATGCCGAAGACGACCCCGCGGACTCCGGCTTTCTTCGCGGCCGCCCGGTCGATCTCGCCGATCAGGTTGATCAGCATTCCGCCTTTCTTCAGCACCTGCCAGGACCGCTTCTGCGTGTCGCCGCCGATCGGATCGATGACGACGTCGACGCCGGTGACACGCTTCTCGAAGCGTTCTTTCTTGTAGTCGATCAGGACGTCGACGCCGATCGACTCGAGCCAACGAAAGCTCGACCGACTCGCCGTGGCGACGACGTGGGCGCCCTTCCACTTGGCGAACTGCGCCGCGAAGGAGCCGACGCCGCCGCTCGCTCCGTGGATCAGGAAGACTTTCTGCGGAGACGCCTTCGCGGTGTCGATCACCATCTGCCAGGCGGTCAGCGCCGGCATCGGCGTCGCGGCGGCGACTGAGAAGCTGAGCGACTCGGGCTTGCGCACGAGGTCCTTGAGCGAAACCACGGCGTACTGCGCGAAAGTGCCCCACGCTTCGCCGAAGACCTCGTCGCCTTTGCGAAACCGGCTTCGCGCGCCGGGCGCAACTTCCTCGACGACGCCCGCGAAGTCCTGGCCGAGCGTGAGCGGCACCTTGTCCATTCCTTTCGGGTTGTAGATCTTTTCGACGACCATCCAGTCGACCGGATTGACGGCCGCCGCGTGGACACGGACGAGCGCGGCGTTCTTTCGGAGCCTGGGCCGCTCCACCTCCTCGACCTTCACTTTCTTCGAGCTCCCGAACGCGTGGATCCGAGCGGCTTTCATGACGACCTCCGTGAGGTCGAATCGGCTGCAATCAGGGTGCCGAAATGGTTCCGGCGCCGACGAGGCCGGTCCCACACAATACACGATAACCGTCGAAGCGCCGACGGCGCGCCCAAGTTTTCATGAATCTTGCAGGATTCGACGTCGGGCAAACGAAAGGAGGCCCGATGAAGACGGCATTCCTGATGGGCAGAATCATCGTCGGAGCGTTCTTCCTGTACAACGCCGCGGACCATTTCGTGAACCGGACGATGCTCGCCGGATTCGCGGCATCGAAAGGCGTTCCGTTTCCCGAGATCGCCGTGCCGGCGGCCGGCGTGCTTCTCCTGATCGCGGGCGTGAGCTTCCTCCTGGGCTGGAAGCCGGTCGTCGGCATCACGGCGATCACGGTGTTCCTGATTCCCGTGTCGATCTTCATGCACGCGTTCTGGAAGGAAGCCGGCGCGGCACGGATGGCGGACATGGTGAATTTCACGAAGAACATGGCGCTTCTCGGCGCGGCGTGGATGTTCGCGGCGATCCCGCGTCCCTGGAACGCGAGCGTGGAGTCCGCGGGCCGCGCGAGCGAGATTCCCCAGGTCGAGTATCCGCCGCGCCGCACGGCGGCCGGCTGACGCGGGTTTCCGTTCGAATCCATTCGATTCGGCGGCGGGCGGGGACCGGCTCTTCCGAAGGAGGTGCCTTTGTCGCCGGATCCCCTTCGCCGCCTGACCGCGAAAAAGGAGCCGCCGGCGAGCACGAGGCCCGCCGGCCGCCTGTCCCGTTCCGGGAAATCTAGTCGAGATCCGGCAGCAGGAGCGTGGAGACGACCCCGGCGTGGTCCGAGGGCCACAGGCCGTTCGGCGGAGGAACCCGATCGGCATTCTCGTCGCCGACGAGGAAGATGTCCTGCGTCGTCGGACCGTCCTTCCGGAAGATCACGTCGTACCGGAAGCTCAGCGCGTACGGGCTGAGAAGGTCCGGCGTCTGACAGCACGTGTACGCGGTATCCGACGGATGGAGGTCGAGCCACGTGTCGGCGAACCCGCCGGCGAGGACCGCGGCGTAGCCGGGTTCGTCGGTGTTCGCGTCGGAGTTGAAGTCGCCGACGAGAATGACCGGAAGCCCGCCGCCGTCGGCGGGGCCGGCGAGAAGCTCGGCGACCTGAGCCGCCTGGACGTCGAGATCGAGATCCTCGAGATGCGTATTGACGAAGCGGAAGAAGCGTCCGCGGATGAAGACGTCCGCCGACTGCCAGCCGCGCTGGATGAGGATCGAGCCGTCGAGCACCGGGAACTCGATGTGCGCGTCGAAGTTGCCGGAGCTGGCAGAGAGAACGCGCAGGAAGCCGGAAGGAAGATCGGTCCGCACGAGGAAGGCGCCGCGGTCCGTCGCCTCGACGCCGTCGCCCTCGAAGTCGATCGGGAGGAAGACGTCGATGTCGGTTTCCGACGCCGCGACCCGGTAGTGCGCGCCGTGGTCAGCGAGCTTTTCGAGGAGGATGTCGAGGAAGTCGATCGACTCGACGACGTTGAACTCGGCGTCGAATTCCGTGTAGGCGAAGGCCTCCTGCAAGCCCACGAGATCCGGTCTCGCGGACGCGATCTCTTCCGCGATGCGGTCGGCGCGCG
The DNA here is from genome assembly GCA_035260525.1 of Thermoanaerobaculia bacterium. NCBI lineage: Bacteria > Pseudomonadati > Acidobacteriota > Thermoanaerobaculia > Thermoanaerobaculia bacterium. The sequence continues at coordinate 5,691 of DATFVB010000352.1, read as the reverse complement.
CCGGGAAGTCGGTGTCGTGGATCGCCTGCCAGGCGTCGGCAGCCGCCGCGACGAGCTCCTCGGGCGTCTGGGCGGACAGGACATCGCTTTCGAAGAACCCGGGGTAGAGGTTCTGAGTCATCACCGTGACGTCGTGCGCGGGGGAGAACGGCTGCGGACGGCCGGCGGCCGAGGCCTGCACGGCCGCCAGAAGAAGAATGACCGCTGCAGCGGCAGGGAGCGGCAGCCGGAAAAGGGCTCCGGGGCGACGGCAACTCATGATGTCCTCCTTTTCTCCGTTACCGGAAACTGGCTGAAATCGTCGTCAGGGCGTCACGCATTCTTTTCGGCGCGCCTGTTGTACCGGGAGATTGCAGATTCGCCCTGTCTGCCGGAAGAGTCCATGATCCAAACGAATCACACCGGCGATCGGCTTTCCCGCTCCGAGTGTTCTTCACTCGCGTAATGCGAATGGAAGTGGAATGCTTTCGCGGTTTTCGTCGCGCCGCGGAAGGACTCGCAGCTCGAGGCACCTGCTTAATTCATGTCGTAGATCCGACCGCGCGCCGCGTTGGCCGGGACATGCGAAGCCGGAATCCCCGTAACACAAAAAGAGGCCCCCTCGCGGGGGCCTCTCTGACCGAGGCGCCTTCGCGCCGAGGGATACCGGTTACAGTCGGGCGTAGCTCGAGGCGTTCTCGTAAGTCTCGACCTTGGGCGTTCCGTCGAGCAATGGCGTCAGCTTCGCGAGGACCTGCGGGTAGGTCGCGGTCGCGTAAGTTTCGGCATTCTCCCGGTTGTCCCACAGGCTGATGAACTCCGCGCCCTTCGGGTTGAGGAGGTTCACTTCCTCCTGAAAACCGTTCTGCTTCCGGAGAATCGGAAGGATTTCCTTCTTCCAGAGGTTGGTGAATTCAGTCTCTTTGCCCTTCTTGATCTGGAAGTGGACATTGCGTGCGAATTTCATGTGATCTCTCCTTTCCCTTGAGCAAGACCCTTCATCGGGACCCCGCGAGATGAAAGGTCGGTCTCGGCAAGGGACCGAGGCCGTCTGTCAGAAGAATTTTTACGGTAGCAGGATCGGGTTTGATTTGGATGATGCAGCAAGATCATTTTGAAAGCGCGAGCGATCGGCTTCTTTGGGGACGGTTTTTCCTGGGTTATTGGGTGATGGTAATTTCTGCGCGATGGCTCGTCCGCGTCGGCTGGAATTGCTCGGCGCAGGAATCCGATAACCCGTTTTGGCTGCCGATCTCTATGCTTTCCTCGAGCGCAAGGCCGCTCGAAACCGAAAGGCGAGGAAATGACAAAGACCGTTCACCAAGTCGTCGCGCTTCCCGCTTCCCCGGCGAAGCTCTATTCGATGTACCTCGACCCGAAGGCCCACGGAGCGTTCACCGGAATGCCGGTCGACATTTCCGCCGAGCCGGGGTCGACCTTTTCGGCCTTCGGCGGGGCGATCTCGGGACGCATTCTGCTGACCGTTCCCGGCAGGCTCATCGTTCAGGCGTGGCGTTCGACGAACTTCAGGAAAGGCGACCCCGATTCGATCCTCGTCCTCGCCTTCTCCGGAAAGGGCAAAGAGGGCCGCATCGAGATGACGCACGTCAACGTCTCGGATCGCGACGCGGAGGGTGTCAGAAAAGGGTGGAAGACGCATTACTGGACGCCCTGGCGAAAGTACCTGAAGAAGTAACTGGCGGGCGCGTTTTGACCGGACTTCGTCCGGATTCCAGACCGGGCGGGCGAAAAGCGGACCCCCGGGGAAGGAATCGTGAAGAGACATGAACTTATGGGCGGCGAGGCACTTGCTTCCGTCGGAGGGATGGAGGATCCCCGCTCATGGAGATTACAACCGCAGATCCATCCATACCGAGAGCACTCGCCGAGCCGTCATCGGCCGCGGATCTCCCGATCACGCTCGAGTGCTCACACTGTCCCTGGAAGCGAACCGCCGTCCGGGCGGACCGTCTTCCCAGACGCTGTCCCAACTGCGGTACCCGGCTTCTCGATGTGTTCGATTGACCGCGGGCTCGCAGCGCGCGGAGATCGCCTTTCGACGGTCGAGTCGCGCGAGCTCAAGGATGCCGTCGACGGCGACCTGACCGCTGACCTCTACCGCCACGGCTCTACGACGGTCGTATTGATCGTCGCCTTCTGGCTTTTCCTCCACATGGTTCTCGGCTCCGAAACCGACGATGGCACCGCCGTCGACTGGGTTCTCGATTTCGCCCTGATGCTCATCGTGCTGCGGTGGGGAGCCGACCTGTTGCTCGCCCGGACCGGAAGCGTCCGAGGGCGATTCTGGGTCTTCACGGCGTTGACGGCGTCGATCGGGATCGCCTATGGCGTCGTGAATTTCCTGTCCTACTCGCGAGCCGGGCCTATTCCGATCGTCATTCTCGCCACCTGCCAGGTCGCCATCACGTCTCTGGCTCTCGTCAGCCTGGCCGGAAGCATCGTCGCCTTCCTGCTGTTCGCCCTGCCCAACGTCGGGGTGCTCGTCGTGCTGGCGGCCATTTTCCCCCTTCCGGGGCCGGGAGAGGTCTTTGCACTGATGCTCGCGCTCTACATCGTGTGCCTCGTGATGATGCACGCGTTCATTCATTCCTCCGTGAAGGAAGGCTTCGTTCTCCGGCGGAGGCTCACCCAGCTCGCCATGCGTGACCCCCTGACCGGACTTCCGAACCGGCGGCACGTCACCGAATTCATGCCTTCGGACGCCTCGCTCGCCGTGCGAACCGCGATCGCGGGCTCGAGGGCTTCGAAGGGCGCTCCCTACCGATTCCAGATGATGATGCTCGACCTCGACCAGTTCAAAACGGTCAACGACAGCTACGGTCACGAGACCGGCGACCGGGTCCTGGTGGAGGTCGGACGGACCATCCGCGCGGCGCTGCGGGAAGAGGACATCGTGGCGCGTTGGGGCGGAGAGGAATTCCTCGTCATTGCCCGCAACATCGAGGGACCTTCGGCGGACGTCTCCGCGCGGCTCCGCCTCGCGATCGCCCGTGCCCGGATCGAATCCGGCTCCAAACCGGTTCTGAGTCTCACCTGCTCGATCGGAAGCGCGGTCTTTCCCTTCTCGGAAGACCGGCCGGCGCTCTTCTCATGGAAGGACGTGCTGGCGCTCGCGGACCGCTGCCTCTATTACGCGAAGGAAAACGGACGAAACCGATCGGTCGGCATCGCTGCCGGCGAGGAATTCGGAAGCCTTCCCGACGCCGCTGCCCTTCTGGAGATCGACCTCGACGAAGCGTGTCGCCGCGGATGGATCCGGTTCCTGGCTGACGCGGGCGCCGGCGGGGGCCTGTCGCAGGCGTCGTAAGCGCCCGGGCGGCGAAGGCCGCCCTGGGGTCAGGTCTACATAGGCGGCGCCGCGGAGGCTGAAGCGAGATCGCTCCGGATGGCCGCCGGGAGCTTGTCCGCGTTCTTCACCAGCACCGTCACCTGCCAGATCTGGGTCTCCGTGAGGCTGCCCTTGAACTCCGGCATGCCCGACATTCGAATGCCGTTCTCGACCTTCCAGTAGGTTTCCCACTCCTCGTCGTCGGTCACGCCCTTTCCCTGGAAGAGCGGCGGCGGCGGCGGAAACATGCCGCGGGCAATCGAGGTCTTGTCCATCGTCGGCAGGCCATGGCACACGGCGCAGTTCTGTTCGTAGACCTTTGCCCCGGCGAGGAGGTTCGCTTCATCGGCGGGCACCTGAGGCTTCGGGTGCGGGAGTTTCTTCAAGTAAGCATCGAGCCCGATTCGCGCGAACGTTTTTTCGAACGGCATGGGAGGAGCCGACGCGGCAACCGGCGCACGGCCCGACGCGAAATAGAAATAGGCGCCGCCGGCAGCGAGCAGGACGGCGATCACGACCCCGAGAACGAAGCCCTTCAGCATGGCGGAGACTCCTTCGCGACTCCAAGAATATCAGCCGATGCGTGACCTTCGCCGCATCGACACACTTCTCCGGCGTCGATGCGGAGCGGCCCGGCGGCTTCTTCTGGGGCATACTCGCTCCAGCCGCCAGGTGGGAGGGGCGATGCACGACATCACGGACGAGGCCTTCAGGGGCGCGATCGGGGATCCGAGGACCTTCGAAAAGCCTGGGCTCGAGACGTTCAAGCGCTTCATCCGGGGCGAGCTGCCGGGGCCGCCGGTCTCGAGGCTCGTCGGGCTGCGTCCGACCGAAGCGGGGCTCGGGAAGGCGACCTTCACGATGCCGGTCACGCGCTGGCTCGAGGACGGTTTCGGGCTGTACTGGGGCGGCGTGTATGCCCTCTTCGCCGACGCCCCGCTCGCCTCGGCGATCTGGACGACGCTGCCGGCGGGCAAGGCCGTCACGACCTCCGAGCTCAACATGTCTTTCGTCCGCCCGATGAGCCGGAAGACCGCCAACATGGTCGGCCGCGCCGAGACCGTGCATTCCGGCAAACAGGTCGGGCTCTCGACGATCCAGATCACCGACCAGGACGGCCGGATGCTCGCGTTTGGAAGCAGCCGGTGCCTCATCGTCGACGTGCCCGCGAAGGGCGAGGCCGGCTCCCGGCCGTCGGAGGGTGATCATCGCTCGGAGCCCGACCCGTTCCGCCGGCCGGCGCCCGACGACGGGTACTTTTCCATCGATGAAATCGTCAACGGCGTTCCGATCGATTTGCAGCGCAAGACGGTCGCCGGCGAGCGTACGTTTCCCGTCTGGCGGCTGACGGGGTACCGGCCGACCGTCGTCGAGGACGGGCGAGTCGACGCCACTCTGCCGTCTGTCGGGTGGCTCTCGAACGGCAGCGCGGCGATCTACGGCGGCGTGCTCGCGTGGGCATCCGAATTCACGATGGGCGCAGCGGTCTATTCGACGCTCGGCGCCGGCGATGTGTTCGCCACACTCGACATGCAGATCCGCTTCATGCGCCCTGCACTCGTCGGGTCGGGTCCCCTGCGCCTTTCGGCGTCGGTCCGCCACCGCGGGCGGCGCCTGCGCGTGACGTCCTGCGACGTCGACGACGCGCAGGGAAGGCGCCTCGCGATGGCGACCTCGTCGGCCCTCGTCGTCGAGGGGGGAGTCCGTGAGCTTGTGAAGGGGCGTCTGCCGGAAGAGATCCTCGCCGAGGGGCCGGATCGGGAATAGGTCCCTTCGCGGCCGCCGGTTTCACCGTCAGCAAGAGCTTCACGGAGCCGCGGGCGGTTCTGCGGCGTGGGCACGAAGCCCGCGTGAGGGACGACCATCTTGATTCATCTGGATCTATCTGCGTTCCGCAAGGAATCTCAGAATGTTTCGTCCCGAAAAGCAGAAAGAACTGGGCGACAAATCGATCATCCCGGTGATCGAGCCGCTCGCGAACCATCGCGACCATGAGATCGCGGAGGACGCCCGGCGCGCGATCGCCCGGCTGCAGGAGAAGTAGGCCGCCGAAGGTTTTGCCGCGAGACCAGCTCTGGCACCGGAACAATGGCGGCCGTTTCGCGTAATGTCGGGAATGATGAAGACGAGAGTGTGGACGATTCTGGCGGCGGCGGGGCTCGCGGCGCGACTTTCGGCCGCCCCCGCCGCCGCGCCCCGGATCTCGCTTGCTCCCTGCAAGCTCCAGGGCGTCCCGCGGGAAGTCCGCTGCGGGCGGATGGAGGTCTGGGAGAACCGGGCCCGGAAGGCCGGCCGGAAGATCTCCTTGCGGGTCGTCGTCGTGCCGGCGACCGGTTCGGAGCGCGCGCCCGATCCCGTCTTCC
>DATFVB010000351.1 GCA_035260525.1 Thermoanaerobaculia bacterium | reverse complement strand
GCTGGTCAGCCTTTGCGCGTCATCACCTGCATCGAGATGCTCGACCGTCGTTGCTCGTGCGTGCGACGACGGCGGTGACCCCTTCCCTTCCCGGGATCCGCCTCGACCCGCCAGACGGTTACTCCCCGCGCCGTTCAGCTTCGAGGCGCTCGAGCCGTCGGGTCAGGTCCTCGATCTCCTTCTGCTGCGCCTTGATCGCTTCGACGAGGATCGGACCGACTTTCGCATAGTCGACGCTCTTGTAACCGTCACGGCCCGTGATCACGAGCTCCGGATAGATCGCCTCGACCTCCTGGGCGATGAATCCGAGCCCGGGCCGGGAGGAGAGATGGCGCTCAGGGAACTCGTCCCGCCGCCAGTCGAAGGTCACGCCGCGAAGCGCCAGGGTGCGACCGAGCGCGCCGTCGAGCTCCTCCACGTTCTGCTTGAATCTCGCATCCGAAGGAACTGCCCACGATCCGGTGATCAGGCCGTCCCCTTCGCAATACATCGCGAAGTTCGAGCTGCTGCTCCCATGGACGCCATACCCGTTGGTGGAAAAGCCGCTCACGCCGTCGCCGTCGTCCGACTGCCCGACGACGCCGATCGAGTGCGTCGAGCGGCCGTACACTCCCGCGGCCGAGCTCGAGACGCCGTGCACGCCGATCCCCGCGGCGTCGCCTTCGAGAGCGCCGCCGCTCCCCGAATTCGTCACGAGGAGCGCCGTCCCGCCCGCCGAAACCGTGCCGTTGAAGGGCAGCGCGAGTCCCCCTCCGCTTCCCGACGCCGCGATCGTGATCCGGCTTCCGGACGGCGTGATCGTGACGTTCGACCCGGCCGCGAGCGTCAGAGCGCCGGTCAGCCCGTTGACGCTCGCGACCCCGGGCGACCCTCCGCTTCCGAGCAGGCCGTCCCGGAAGCTCATCTCGAAACCGGAAGAATCCTGGGAGCCGTTGGCGACCTGCGCGCCGGCGAGAAGCACCGAACCGGTGCCGCCCGTCACCGTCGCGGTGATCCTCGCGTTGGTCGTGGCGATCCCGGAGACGACGTCGCCGACTCCCGGCTGAAGCTGCTCGTAAGGCAGCATGGGGAAGCTCTTCTGCCCGAGGAGCGCGCCGCTCCCATCGAAGACCTGGACGCTGACGGTCGGAGATCCTCCCGCGGTCTCCACCAGCGCAAAGTTGTAGCGGAAGTCCTCCGACCCGCCCTGGTTGACGCCCTGGATCGTCGCGGACTGCCCCGCCGATATCGAAAACGTCTTCGGCACGCCCGCGAAGAAGAGGCCGACGGTTTTTCCGAGATCGTCGCCCGGGGCCTGGTCGTAGATCCGCTCCGACACGAAGATCGCGCCGTCGGAGGTGATCCGCGCCGCGCCCAGCGCATTCGCGAGACCGAGCTTCGTCTCGACGACGTTCTCGTACATCCGGGTCTGTCCGGGAGCCAGCGTGTCCTCGAAGGACGCCGGCGCGGGGTTGGACTGGTTCCCCTTCAGGAACTGGAACGTGAACGTCTGCGGCGCCGACGTCAGGTTCGTCGCCCAGACCGTCGTGTAGAACTGCGCTCCGTCCTTGCCCGGGACGCGGCCGACGGCCGGGAGGAAGACTTCCGTCGACGCGAATCCGCCGAAGAGGATCGAGGCGAGCGAGCAGACGATCGCCATGAGGACCGGGACGAGTCTTTTCATGTGGGTTCTCCTGACCGGTCATCATGTCACGGCGACGGGATGCGCCCTCGGCGGAAAAGCGCGACTACCGAAATCGCGGCCCGACCGGCTCCGCGGGACGCTCCGGCACCGGCGTCGCGCACCGGAGTCCCGGCTCGCACGCGGGAGGCAGCCCGCCGAACAGGTAGGCGGCGCCGCGCGTCACGTTCGCCCCGAGCGCGCTCGCCGCGAGCTCCCGGGACGACATCGCGACGGCGAAGCCGAAGAAGTCGGAACCGGCCGCGTCGGAGGCGGTGAGCTTCGCGTCGAACGCCGACGTGCTCTGCCAGCCGTCCACCGGCCTGACGAACACGTATACGGAGCCGGGACGATCGAGGCCGATCTCGGCGGGGGCGCCGGCCGCCACGGTCCGGCCCGACAGCGCGACCGGCAGGCCGAAGAAGTCCTGGGCGGCGCCGTCGGCCGCCGTGAGCTTCGCGTCGAAAGCCGACGTGCTCGCCCAGCCCGCGTCGGGCTTCTCGAAAACGTACACCGCGCCTTGTGCCGCGTTGGACCCGACCCGGGCGAACGGCGCTCCGACGACGGCCGCCTCTTCCGAGATCGCGATCGATTGACCGTATCCGTCGCCGAATTCGCCCCCGGAAGCGGTGAGCTTCGCGGCGAAACTCGAAGTGCTGCTCCAGCCGGAGACCGGCTTCACGAAGACGTAGGCCGCCCCGAGGCCGCTCTCCGCGCCCGGGGCCCCGGCGACGACTGTGTCTCCCGAGGCCGCGAGCGAGCCGCCAAAGGCGTCCCCCACCCCACCGCCGGACGCGGTGAGCCGGGCTTCGTACGCCGAGGTGCTCGCCCATCCGGACGCCGGCATTTCGAACACGTAGAGCGCTCCCCTCCGGCCGGCCGCGATCTCCGCGTTGAACGCTCCGACGACGATCGTGTCGCCCGAGACCGCGAGAGTGGCCCCGAAGCCGTCGCCGGTCGATCCGTCGAAGGCCGTGAGCTTCGCGTCGAACGCCGACGTGCTCGCCCAGCCCGAGGCGGGCTCGACGTACACGTACGCGGCGCCCTTCGATCCGCTGTTGAGCTGCGACGCTCCGACGAACACCGTGTCGCCCGAGACCGCCACGGACTGTCCGAACCCGTCGCTCGGCACTCCGTCCGACGCGGTGAGCTTCGCGTCGAAGATCGACGTGTCCGCCCAGCCCGAGGCGGGCTTGACGAATACGTACACCGCCGCGGGTCGGGCGAACGGCGCGCCGACGACGATCGTGTCTCCCGAGATCGCGATGGAGTTGCCGAAGGCGTCGTTCTCTTCGCCCGAGGCGAGCTTCGCCTCCTCGAAGGGCGGATCGCCGTGATCGGCCTCGATCGCCCGCGAGATCGCCGCCCGGGCCGTCGGCGGGAGCTCGGGCGCGCCGCCGGACGCCCCGATCGGCGCTCCCGTCGAGAGGACGAAAGACACGACTACGGAAAAGAGGAGCCGGCGACGGTTCGACATGATTCCTCCCCGACGTTGCCCGGTCGACGATGCCCGGCAAATCCCGTTCGGAGCGAAGAGCGTCTCACGCGAGCGCGCGAGCTGGAGGAGTCTTAATTCTCCGCGCCGCGATCGGGTTCATGGGGCGGGGGCTGGGGATTTCGGTGCTGGGGGGCGTGGCGAAACGCGACCGACGCTCCCGATTCCGACTTTCGACTTTCGACTCGCGGTTCCCGAATTTCGACTCTTGACTTTCGACTCGCCCTTCACTTCCCCGGCGTCGGCTCCCTGAGCTCGATGACGAGGAACCGGAGCGTCGTTTCGCCGATGTTTTCGACCCAGTGGGTTTGAGGCTCGCGGAAGAGCACGTCTCCGGTCTTCAACTCGGCCTCGACGACCTTGCCGTCGGCGAAGTTGTTGCGGATCCTCCCGCCTTCGATCACGTACGTGACGAAAGCCGGGTGCGAGTGCATCCGCTCGCGATCGCCCGGCCGCAGCACGCCCTCGATCACCCGCACGCTCGCGTTCTCGAGCCGGACGTGCTCCATCCCGGCATTTACGACCGCGGGATCGAGCGAGGGCGCCGCGCCCGTGACGGCGGCCAGCATCGGAGCGAAGGCGGCGACTTCCATCCACAGATTTCCGATCCAGTGCATGAGTCCTCC
>DATFVB010000350.1 GCA_035260525.1 Thermoanaerobaculia bacterium | reverse complement strand
CCTTTTCCTTGCTGCGGACGTAGACGCTGGACCCGGGATCGTTGCCGACGAGGATCACCCGCAGCCCGGGGGCGCGGCCGTTCTTCGCGGCGAATTCCACGGCTTCGGCGGCGGCTTCGGCGCGGAGCTCCGCGGCGAGGGCGGTCCCTTCGAGGACGCGCGCGGTCACGGTTTCCTCGCGGTGTGGAGCGCCACGATTCCGAACGTCATCGCGGCGGCGGCGACGTCGGCGAACCCGGCCTCGCGCAGGACCGCGGAGAGCGTCGCCCGGTCGGGCCAGACCCGCGCCGATCGGTTGAGATAGCGGTACGCTTCGGGGCTTCCCGAGAGGAGGCCTCCGATCCAGGGGAGGACGCGATCGGAGTAGACCTTGTAGGCCGCCCCCGCCGGCCCGGAAGGCTGCGAGAACTCCAGGACGACGAGGAGGCCGCCGGGACGCAGCACGCGCTCGATCTCGGCGAGCCCGGCGCGAAGGTCGACGAAGTTGCGCACCCCGAAGGCGATCGTGACCGCGTCGAAGGCGGCATCCGGGAAAGGAAGCGCGAGCGCGTCCGCCGCGGAAAGGAGGGCGACGGCGCCTTTCCGGCGGGCGCCGGCCAGCATGTCGAGGCAGAAGTCGGCGCCCACGACGGTCCTCCCGTCCCGGGCGAGCGCCGACGCGAGGTCGCCCGTTCCGGTGGCGAGGTCGAGCACGCGCCGATGGGATCCGTTCACCCGGCGGGCCGCTCCCGCCCGCCACCGCCTGTCCGCGTTGAACGACAGGAGGTGGTTCAGGGCGTCGTATCGATGGGCGATCCGGGAAAACATCGAGGCGACCGACGACGGGGACTTGTCCAGTTCGGGCACGGCGGGAGAATAGCAGCTTGACAGTACAAGCGTTTACGGATATCTTTCCTGTCCCCTTGCCGAAGGGAGTACTGCGTCCGGTTCGGTGCGACGCCGGGATCGGCGTTCGGAAGTTTCCGACGCAAGATCATTTGGAGTGGGAATGTCGTCGAAGACCATGGTGGTAAAACAGTCTCAGGTGCGCCACGACTGGTTCGTCGTGGACGCGCAGGGGACGCCCGTCGGCCGGGTGGCGGCGCGCGCGGCGAAAATCCTGATGGGGAAGAACAAGGCCGCCTGGAGCCCGTCGCTCGACAACGGCGACTTCGTCGTCGTGGTCAACGCCGGCAAGGCCGTCCTCACCGGCCGCAAGGAGCAGGACAAGATGTACCGCCGGCACACGGGATTTCCCGGCGGCCTGCGGGAGACGAACGCGGCCGACATGCGCGCGAAGCATCCGGAGAAGCTGATCGAGGAAGCGGTGCGCGGAATGCTGCCGAAGAACTCGCTCGGCCGGAAGCAGTTCAAGAAGCTGAAAGTGTACGGCGGCGCCACGCATCCGCACGAGGCGCAGCGCCCGAAGACGTTGAAGCTCGCGGCGCGGGCGTAAGGGCAGGAGGACAGTTTGGCAGCGACACTTCGATACTACGGGACGGGCCGCCGCAAGGAAGCGGTCGCGCGCGTCTATCTCAAGCCGGGCACCGGCGAGATCACGGTCAACGACCACGGGTTCGACGAGTACTTCCCGAACAAGGTCCTGAAGATGGTCATCAAGCAGCCGCTCGCGCTGACGGAAACGACCGACAAGTTCGACATCGGCGTCACGGTGATGGGCGGCGGCCCGGCGGGGCAGGCGGGCGCGATCCGGCACGGGATCTCGCGCGCGCTGCTCGAGTTCAACGCCGAGCTTCGGCCGCGGCTGAAGAAGGAAGGGCTGCTGACGCGCGATTCGCGCGTGAAGGAGCGCAAGAAGTACGGCCAGCGCGGCGCGCGGGCCCGCTTCCAGTTCTCCAAGCGATAGGCACGAGAGGGCGGGGCACGGCGCCCCTCCCCGTTTCGAAGGAGGTGTGATCTGGCTTCTATTTCGATGAAGGAACTGCTCGAGGCTGGCGTCCATTTCGGTCATCAGACGAAGCGCTGGAACCCGAAGATGAAGAAGTTCATCTTCGGCAAGCGCAACGGGATCTACATCATCGACCTGCAAAAGACGCTCAGGCAGTTCAAGCAAGCCTCGGAATTCGTGACCGCGCTCGCGGCCGCGGGAAAGAACATTCTCTTCGTGGGAACCAAGCGTCAGGCGCAGGACGCGATCTACGAGGAAGCCAACCGCTGCGGGATGTTCTTCGTGAACACGCGGTGGCTCGGCGGAACGCTGACGAACTTCGCCACGATCCGCAAGTCGATCCACCGGCTCAAGGAAATCGAGGCGTCGCTCTCCGACACGGAGAACGAGAACCTCACCAAGAAGGAGCGCATCCGGCTCGAGCGTGAGAAGGAAAAGCTCGAGAAGAACCTCTCCGGCATCAAGGAGATGGACGAGCTGCCGGACGCGCTGTTCGTGATCGACCCGAAGAAGGAGCACATCGCCGTCAAGGAGGCGCACTCCCTGAAGATCCCGATCGTGGCGGTGGTCGACACCAACTGCGATCCGGAGCTGGTCGATCACGTGATCCCCGGAAACGACGACGCGATTCGCGCGATCCGGCTCTTCACGAGCAAGGTCGCCGATTCGATCCTCGAAGGCCTCCACGCGCACGACGAGCGCTACACGGGGGAAGGCGCGGCCTCGGCCGGCGCCCCGTCCCCGGAGACCTTCGGCGCCGTCGCCGGGTAATCACCGACGACGTCAACACGCGGGCCGGGGCATTTCTCGCCCCGGCCCGATCTTTTGCGACGGTTTTTGTGATGGAGCGACCCATGGAGATCACGGCCAAGATGGTCAACGACCTGCGCCAGCGGACCGGCGCGGGAATGATGGAGTGCAAGGCCGCCCTGAAGGAGGCCGGGGGCGACGCGGAGGAGGCGGTGACGATCCTGCGCAAGAAGGGCCTCGCTGCGGCCGCGAAGAAAGCGGGCCGCGCCGCCACGGAAGGGCTCGTCTCGGCGAAGGTGCATCCGGCCGCCGCGGTGCTGCTCGAGGTCAACTGCGAGACCGATTTCGTCGCCAAGACCGAGGACTTCCGCACGTTCGTCGAGAAGCTCTCGGACCGGATCGCCGGCCACGAGGCGTTCGGGGAGACGAGCGACGGCCCCGTCGAGGCGCTCCTCCGGCTCCCGTCTCCGATCGCGCTCGGAACGACCGTCGCGGAGGCCGTGTCGCAGCTGATCGCGAAGATCGGGGAGAACATGAGCGTGCGGCGGTTCGCGCGCTGGATCGGGAAGCCCGGCGAGACGTTTGCGACCTACGTGCACGGCAACGGCCGCATCGGCGTGATCGTCGGGATCCCGGGCGCCGGCGGGGACCTCGCCCGCGACGTCGCGATGCACGTCGCCGCGGCGGAGCCCCGGTTCGCCCGCCGGGAAGACGTCGACGCCGCCGCGCTCGAGTCGGAGCGGGAGATCGCCCGCGCGCAGGCGGTCGCTTCCGGAAAGCCGGCCAACGTCGTCGAGAAGATCGCCGAAGGGAAGATCGAGAAGTTCTACCAGGAGTGCGTCCTCTGCGAGCAGGCATACGTCCGGGACGACAAGCAGACGGTCGGCCAGGTGCTGAAGGCGCGGGGCGGGGAAGGGGCCCTCGGGCTCCGCTTCCTCCGCTACAAGCTCGGGGAAGGGCTCGCCAGACGCGAGAATGATTTCGCGGCCGAGGTCGCGGCGCAATCGCGGTGATTCTTCTGCAATGCACGATTTCGGGCCGGGGCGAAGGTCCCGGCCTTTGTTTTTAGTAGAATCCGACGCGTGACGGCTCCTCGTTTCAAACGAATTCTCCTCAAGGTCTCGGGCGAGGCGCTGATGGGCGACCGCCCGTTCGGGATCGACCCGGAGCGGATCTCCCGCATCGCCGACGAGATCGCCGACGTCCACCGCACGGGAGTCGGCATCGCGGTCGTCCTGGGCGGCGGGAACATCATTCGCGGCGTGACCGCGGCCGCCTCCGGGATCGACCGGGTGACGGGCGACCACATGGGGATGCTCGCGACCGTCATCAACGGCCTCGCCATGCAGGACCTCCTCGAGAAACGCGACGTGAGCACGCGGCTCATCTCGGCGATCGAGATGCGTCAGATTTCGGAGCCGTTCATCCGCCGGCGGGCGCTTCGGCATCTCGAGAAAGGACGCGTCGTGCTCTTCGTCGGCGGCACCGGGAACCCGTACTTCACCACCGATTCGGCCGCGGCGCTGCGCGCCAACGAGATCAAGGCGGACGTGCTCCTCAAGGCGACGAAGGTCGACGGGATCTTCACGGCCGATCCGAAGCTCGACCGCTCCGCGCGGCTCCTCCCGTTCGTGACGTACCGGCAGGCTCTGGAGGAGAACCTCGGCGTGATGGACGCGGCCGCCGTCGCGCTCTGCCGCGACAACCGGCTGCCGATCAAAGTGTTCAATCTCCTGATCCCCGGCAACATCCGGCGGGTCGTGGAGGGAGCCGACATCGGGTCGCTCGTCGTCGACGAGGTCCCCGCGCCGGCAGGAGACGTTCAGTGAGAAACGAGATCGCGTCGGCGGAGAAGAAGATGGTCACGGCGATCGAGTCGCTGAGGCACCAGTACGGGACGCTCCGCACCGGCCGGGCGTCGGCGGCGCTCCTCGACGGCGTCATGGTCAACTCCTACGGCACGGAGATGCCGATCAAGCAGGTCTGCAGCCTCACGGTCCCCGAATCGAACCTCATCGTCGCGCAGCCGTGGGACCCGAAGATGTGCGCCGAGATCGACAAGGCGATCCGGAAGGCGGACCTCGGCCTGAACCCGGTGTCGGACGGGAAGATCGTCCGGGTCCCCGTACCGGCCCCGACCGAGGAGCGCCGCAAGGAGCTCGTCAAACGCGCCCATCACATGGCCGAAGAGGTGCGGGTCGAGATCCGCCGTTTCCGCCACGAGGCCAACGACGTCCTGAAGAAGATGATGAAGGACAAGCAGATCTCGGAGGACGACGAGCGGCGCGGGCTGGAAGAGACGCAGAAGCTCACCGACAAGCGGATCGCCGAGGTCGACGGGATCCTGAAAGCCAAAGAGGAAGAGATCCTCAAGGTGTGAGCCTTCATCTGCTGATCCCCGCGGCCGGAGGAGGACTGCGCCTCGGGAGCCCGCTTCCGAAGGCGCTCGTCCCCGTCGGGGGCCGGCCGCTCGTCTCGCTCGCGCTGGCGGCCTTCGAAGGGATCCCTTTCGAGAGCGGCATCGTGATGGCGCCGTCCGGCCACGAGTCGGCCGTCGAATCGGCGGTCGGCCGCCGGTTCCCGGTGCGCGCCGGCGGGCTCTCGCGCGCGGAATCGGTCGCGATCGGGGTCGCCGCGCTCGATCCGGGGCCGCGGGACTATGTCGTGATCCACGACGCCGCGCGGCCGTTCGTCAGCCCGGACGAGATCCGCCTCGTGATCGCCGCGGCCGAAGAGAGCGGCGCCGCGATCGCGGTCATCGCGGTCGCCGACACGCTGAAGCGCTGGGACGGCGTTTGGATCTCCGGCACCGTCGACCGCGAGGAGATCACCGCCGCGGCGACGCCGCAGGTGTTCCGCGGCGACGTGCTGCGGCGCGCGCTCGAGGCGCCTCCGTCGACCGACGAGGCGGCGCGGTGCGAGGCGATCGGGATCCGGGTCGCCGCCGTGCCCGTTTCGCGCCGCGCCTTCAAGATCACCTTCCCCGAAGACATCCGGATCGCCGAGGCGATGCTCCGGGACGCGCCGTGAGCCGCGTCGGCCTCGGGTTCGACGCCCACCCGTTCGCGGAAGGCCGCCCGCTCCGGCTGGGAGGGCTCGACTGGCCGGGCGAGCGCGGGCTCGCGGGGCATTCCGACGGCGACGTCCTCCTTCATGCCGCCGCCGACGCGATCCTGGGAGCGTCCAGCAACGGGAGCCTCGGGGAGCACTTCTCGGACCGCGACCCGGAGAACCGCGGCCGCGACAGCGCCGAGATGCTCGCCGCCGCCGGGGCGCTCGCGGCGGCGAGGGGTCTGAGTGTCGGCAACCTCGACGCGACCATCATCGGAGAAGCGCCGCGCATCGCGCCGCGGCGGGACGCGCTCGAGCGGCGCGTGGCGGAGATCCTGGGGGTCGCCAGAGAAAAGATCTCCGTCCGCGGGACCTCGACGAACGGGATGGGCTTTCCCGGGCGCGGGGAAGGGTTGGCGGCGATGGTGGTCGTGCTGTTGGAACCTCACCCCCCGGCCCCCTCTCCAGGTGGAGGGGGGGGAGGGAGGTGAGGCCCTGATCCTCACCGGATTTCATGCGGTGGAAGAAGTCGTCCCATCGACACGGAAAGCGTCTCCCACTCCTCCCCGCCTGGGGAGGGGTCGGCCCGCGGCCGGGGGAGGGGTTTCGACCTTTTTCAGCCGGTTTTCCGGAGGTCGCCGATGATCATCGCCGGTTTCCATGCGGTGGAAGAGGCCGTGCGATCGACACCGAAAAAGGTCGAGTGGGTCCTTTTCGACGAAGGGCGCCGGGACCGCCGGAGCGGGGAGTTGAAGCGTCTCTGCCGCGGATCCGGCGTCGCCATCCGCTACGGCCGGGGAGAGAGCCTCGACCGGCTCGCCCGGAACCACCAGGGAGTCGTCGCCCGTCTCGCCGAGGTGGCATTCGCCGCCGCCGAAGAGATCTTCTCCGGGGACCGCGGCCGCCGGTTCCTGTTCGTTCTCGACGACGTTCAGGACCCCCACAACCTCGGGGCGATCCTGCGGGTGGCGGAAGCGGCCGGCTCCCGGGTCGTCGTCCACGAGCGGGGCTCGGCGCCCCTGTCGGAGACGGTCGCGAGAGTATCCGCGGGGGCGCTGTCCCGCGTGCCCGTCTTCCGGGCGGGGAACGTGCGCCGGTTTCTCGACGAGGCCAGGCAGAAGGCGTTCTTCGTGGTCGGCCTCGACGAACGGGGGGAGGACCTCTACGGGGTCGACCTGTCCGGGGACCTCGTCCTGGTTTTCGGGTCGGAAGGGAAAGGGCTTCGGCGGCTCGTCGCCGAGGGCTGCGACGTGCTCGCACGCCTGCCGATGGCGGGGCAGATCGCCTCTTTGAACGTCTCGACGGCGGCCGCCGCCGCCGCGTTCGAGGCCGTCCGCCAGAGAAGGTCGGGTCCGGCGGGATAGGGGGTCGATCCGGTCGTTTTGCTCGAAAATTGGGCGCGAAGGAGGTGTCCTCCGCGGAGAGCGGCCTGATCCTATCCGCCAGAGACGAAAAGTCCTTGCGTCGAAAACCTCGCTCTGGTATCGTTCGTGGTTCGCGCCGTGCTCACAAGATCCGTGTGTGCGGCTGGGTCTTTGAAGAGAGCGGCGAGGGTACTTCGCGGGAATCGCGCCGGCGTAGCTCAATCGGCAGAGCAGCGGTTTTGTAAACCGAAGGTTGGAGGTTCAATTCCTCTCGTCGGCTCCAGTGAGCGGGCGCGGGGAATCGACCCGAGAGATCAGTTTTCCGGGCAGTTGGCCGAGTGGTTAATGGCAGCAGACTGTAAATCTGCCGCGCTTCGCGCTACGGAGGTTCGAATCCTCCACTGCCCACCATGTCGTGGGCGCGGAGGCGAGAGACGGGAATCGCGCGGGAGTAACTCAGGGGTAGAGTCACAGCCTTCCAAGCTGTTGGTCGCGGGTTCGAATCCCGTCTCCCGCTCCAAGCCGAAAGCAACGTTGGCCGTGAAGGGCAAACTCGGAGCCGAGAACGATGACGAAGAGTGAAGACGGGATTCGAACCCGTGGGGATGCGCGAGGGGGTGAACCCCCTCGCGAAAGAGAGACCGAATCCCGTCTCCCGCTCCGGGGACGGAGCGGGGAGACCCACGGCCTCGGGGTCTCCCGTCTCGCTTTCGGAATGCCGGTGACTCTTGCCCACGTAGCTCAGTCGGTAGAGCGCGTCCTTGGTAAGGACGAGGTCACCAGTTCAATCCTGGTCGTGGGCTCCAACCGGGTTGTTCAGACCGGATCGTTTTGACAAGCAGGAAGAGAGACGAGGATGTCGAAAGAGAAATTTGACCGCAGCAAGCCGCACGTCAACATCGGGACGATCGGTCACGTGGACCACGGGAAGACGACGCTGACGGCGGCGATCACGACGGTGTTGTCGAAGAAGGGTCTGGCGACGGCGAAGGGGTACGACCAGATCGACAACGCGCCGGAGGAGAAGGCGCGTGGGATCACGATCAACACGGCGCACGTGGAGTATTCGACCGAAAAGCGGCACTACGCGCACGTGGACTGTCCGGGGCACGCCGACTACGTCAAGAACATGATCACGGGTGCGGCGCAGATGGACGGGGCGATCCTGGTGGTATCGGCGGCCGACGGTCCGATGCCGCAGACGCGGGAGCACATTCTGCTGGCGCGGCAGGTGGGGGTGCCGTTCATCGTGGTGTTTCTGAACAAGACGGACATGGTCGACGATCCGGAGCTGCTCGAGCTGGTGGAGCTCGAGGTGCGGGAGCTGCTTTCGTCGTACAAGTTCCCGGGCGACAAGATTCCGATCGTGAAGGGGTCGGCGCTGAAGGCGCTGGAGTCGGGGGACCCGAATTCGCCGGACACCCAGTGCATCATGGAGCTGATGGACGCGGTGGACGCGTACATTCCGCTGCCGGAGCGGGCGATCGACAAGGATTTCCTGATGCCGATCGAGGACGTGTTCTCGATCTCGGGTCGGGGCACGGTGGTGACGGGGCGCGTCGAGCGGGGCAAGGTGAAAGTCGGCGAGGAGGTCGAGATCGTGGGGATCCGGCCGACGCAGACGAAGGTGGTCACGGGGGTCGAGATGTTCCGCAAGCTCCTGGACGAGGGGGTAGCGGGCGACAACGTGGGGCTTCTGCTCCGAGGGGTCGAGAGGAAGGACGTCGAGCGGGGCCAGGTGTGCGCCAAGCCGAAGTCGATCACGCCGCACACGAAGTTCAAGGCGGAGGCCTACGTCCTGACCAAGGAAGAGGGCGGGCGGCACACGCCGTTTTTCAACGGTTACCGGCCGCAGTTCTATTTCCGGACGACGGACGTGACGGGGACCGCGCAGCTGCCGGCGGGAGTGGAGATGGTGATGCCGGGCGACAACGTGGCGATGGAGATCGAGCTGATCACGCCCATCGCCATGGAGAAGGGGCTGCGGTTCGCCATCCGCGAGGGCGGCCGCACCGTCGGCGCCGGAACCATCACCGAGATCATTCAGTA
>DATFVB010000349.1 GCA_035260525.1 Thermoanaerobaculia bacterium | reverse complement strand
CCGAACGCCGAGGGATCTCTCCCTTCCGCGCCTGTCATCCTGAGCGCAGCGAAGGATCTGCCCTCGGCACCCCGGGGCAGATTCTTCGTCGCTTCGCTCCTCAGAATGACAGGCGCATCCTCGTCTCGTTTCACCCGGTCTGTCAGCCTGAGCGCAGCGGCCTGCCGCGCCGCCGAGCTCCTCCGAACCTTCAGCGAAGGCGGAAGCCTTGGCGAAGGCGGGAAGGACGTGCTCACGGGGATTGCTCCGTCGCTTCGCGCCTCGAGAGGTAGACCGCATTACCGGCCGGCGCCTCCTGCGTTACCATCGCCCCGATGTCCACGGCCGAGAAACCGAAGACCGGCGCCGCCGCCGGACTCATCTCCCGCTTCGCGGCGTTGGCGATCGAGCAGTTCCCGGAGGGCTTCGAGACGCTGCGCTCCGCCTTCGAGAGCGTTTTTCGCGCGGCGGGCGCGCCCGAATCCGCCGAAGGGCTCGAGGCGCTGCGCGGACCACTCGCCGACGCGCTCCGCCGTGCGCTCCCGTCGCGCGCGCCGCGCGGCACCCCGGAAACGACGCCCGGCGTGGCGCCCTCCGATCGTCTCGCGTCGGGCGCCTCCCGCGTCGTCGACGCCTGCGACGGCTTCCTCGCGCGCGAGGCGATCGCCGCGTCGCTGACGGAGGGCGAGAAGCTCGAGATCCTTCGCGGCATGATCCTCACGCGCGCCGTGGACAATCGCCTCAAGGCGTTCTTCACCGGCGGCGAGGTTCGCTGGAAGAACGCGTCGTTCCAGGGGAAGGGCTTCCGGTCGCTCGGTCAGGAGGCGATCTACGCGGCGGGGATCCGCCTGCGCCGCGGCTCGTGCTATGCGGGCGAGGGCCCCTGGCGCGGCGACGTCGTCGCTCCGCTGATCCGCGATCTCGGGCTCGCGCTCGCGATGCGGCCGGATCGGGACACCGTGCGGATGGTGCTCTCGGCGCAGATGGGGAAGGCGGGCCCGCCGATGGACGGCAAGGACCTCCACGTCGGCGACTTCGGACGCGGAATCCTCCCCGCCTCGGCGCCGCTCGCGAGCTCGTCGCTGACGATCGCCGGCCTCGCGCTCGCCTTCGCGATGGACCGAACCGGTCAGGTCGCCGTCTCGCTCATCGGCGAGGGAGGCACGTCGCTCGGCGAGTGGCACGAAGCGATCAACCTGTGCGCGGCGAGGAAGCTCCCGGCCCTCTTCTGCGTCCAGAACAACCAGACCGCGCTCTCGACGCCGGTATCCGAGCAGTGCGCGGCGCGCGTCTTCGCCGAGAAGGCGGCGGGATACGGAATCCCCGGCGTCACGGTCGACGGGACCGATCCGGAAGCGGTCGCGGCGGCCTTCGCGTGGGCGGCGGGACGCGCCCGCGAAGGAAAGGGCCCGGCGCTCATCGAGCTCGTCGCGATGCGGATGTGCGGCCACGCTCATCACGACGACATGCTCTACCTCGGCCGCGACCCGCAGCCGTCGTGGGAGTATCCCGAGCCCTCGGAGTCCGGGTACGCGGACCGGGAGCGCTACGCGTTCTGGGCGCGGCGCGATCCGATCGCGCGGTGGGCGGAAAAGCTCTCCGCGGAGGGCGTCCTCGCCTCCGGCGATCTCGAGCGGTTCCGGGAGGAGGCGGCGCGGCTCGTCGAGGAGGAGGCGCGCAACGTCGTCGCGGCGCCGTGGCCCGCGCCCGAGAGCGCGGGCGAAGGGGTTTTCGCCGGAGAGCCGCCCCGCCGGCGCCTCGAGCCCCTCGAAGGCCGAGCCGAAAGGACGAACGCCGCCCCCGCGATGCCTCCGGCCGAGCCGGGACTCCCCTTCGACCCGAAGGGAAAGACCTTCCTCGAGGCGGTCATGCTCGGCGTCGGCGACGCGCTGCGCGCGGACCCGCGCGTCTTCGTGTTCGGCGAGGACGTCGGCGGGAAGTACGGCAACGCCTTCCTGCTGCTGCGTCCGCTGCTCGCCGAGTTCGGCGAACGGATCCTCAACTCCCCTCTTTCGGAAGGCGCCGTCATCGGCGCCTGCGTGGGCGCCGCGCTCGCCGGGAAGCGGCCGATCGGCGAGATGCAGTTCAACGACTTCGTCGCCACGGGATTCAACGGGCTCGTCAACAACGCCGCGAAGGACCGGTACCGCTGGGGCGGCGGCGTTCCCATGGTCCTCCGGATGCCGTGGGGAGGGCTCCGTCACGCCGGCCCGTACCACAGCCAGAACACGGAGCCGTGGTTCTACCGCACGCCGGGGCTGAAGATCGTCGTGCCGTCGACTCCCGAGGACGCCCGCGCGTTCATGGCCGCCGCCGTCCTCGACCCCGACCCGGTCCTCTATTACGAGCACATCGCGCTCTACCGGGACCCGAGGATCAAGCAGACGATTCCCGAGGCGGCCCCCGCGCCGCTGCCGATCGGTAAGGCCGCGCTGCGCCGCGCGGGCAACGACGTCGCGATCGTTTCGTACGGCGCTTACGTGCACGTCGCGCGTCGGGTCGCGGACACGCTCGCCGCCGACGGCATCGACTGCGCCGTCCTGGACCTTCGGAGCCTCGCTCCCCTCGACCGCGATGCGCTGCTCGCCGCCGCCCGCCACTGCGGGCGGGTCCTGATCGTGCACGAAGATTCGCGCACGGGGGGAATCGGCGAGAGCCTCGCGGCGATCGTTCAGGAAGAGTGCTTCGAGTATCTCGACGCGCCGATCCGGATCCTCGGCGCGCTCGACACCCCCGTTCCCTACTCCCCGCCGCTCGAGGAATTCTTCCTGCCGTCGGAGACGGAAATCGAGACTGCTGTCCGGCTCCTCGCCGCTTACTGATGGGCGGCGCGGCCATCGACCCGATGCGGCGCCCTCACCCGGCGCGCGGCTGCGATCGCGCGCCGACCTCTCCCGCCGGGAGAGGTGGAGATTCCGGACACCGGCCCCGCCGGGAAACGCCGGTACACCTCGGGGGCGCGGCGAGGCGCGAGCGAGACGGGATGCGGGTTACCCGGCCCGCGGCCGAGTCGTACCGGCGCGTACGGCGAGCGCCGCGGGCGGGAGGCACGCGCCCGTCCGGCTCGATGCATCGTCGCGCCTACCAATAACGCGCGAAGGCCGCGACCACGAGCGAGTGAGTGATTTTGCCGTCCTTCAGCATCGCCCTCACCTCGTCCGGCGCGGCCTCGAAGATCTCGATGTCCTCTCCCGGGTCGAGCCGCGGCGGGGCGACGCGCCGGCAACCCTCGGCGACGAACGTCCAGCAACGGTTCGACTGGATTGCGGGGTTCGGATGGACGAACCCGAGGTCCTTCCACCGCTCGGCCGCGTGCCCCGTCTCCTCGAGGAGCTCGCGGCGCGCGGCCGCGACCGGGCTCTCGTCGGCCGGGTCGACGCCCCCGCCCGGGATCTCGATCGTCGTCTCCTCGGTCCCGTGCCGGTACTGCCGCACGAGGAGGAGGTTGCCTTCCTCCGTCAGCGGGATGACGTTGACCCAATCCGCGCCGTCCAGGACGTAGAAGTCGAGCTCTTCGTGCGTGCGCGGCGAGACGATCCGGTCGCGCCGGATCGTGAAGATCTTGAAGTCGCCGAGCGGCTCGGAACGGAGGCGCCGCCAGCTCACGTGGCGATGATGAAGCCGCCGCTCTTGGCGTCCTTCTTGAGCTGAACCAGGCCGAGACGCTGGGCCTCCTCGAGCAGGGTCGAGAACGAGTCGAACCCGTAGTAACTCTCGTTGAAATACGGCTTCTTGCGCTGCATCGTCTGCTTGACCATCGATCCCCAGATGACGTCCTTGTTCTCGCGCTTCAGGGCGAGGATCGAGTCGAGCATCAGGCCGAACACCTCGCGCCGCTTCTCCGGGAGCTGGTCGAGCGACGGCAGACCCGCGGCGGGCCCGCGCACGAGGTCCTCGTAGAAGATGAACTCGTCGCAGTTGGAGACGAGGAGGTCCGACGAGGAGTTCTTCACGCCGACACCGAGGGTGCGCTTGTCGTTCTCCTTGAGCTTCGAGACGAGCGGCGAGAAGTCGGAGTCACCCGACGCGATCACGAAGGTCGTGATGTGCCCCTTCGAGTAGCACAGGTCCATCGCGTCCACGACGAGCCGGATGTCGGCCGAGTTCTTCCCCGTGTAGCTCCGCTGCGGGATGTCGATCAGCTCGATCGCGTTCTCGTGGAAAGGACGCTTGTAGTCGAGGTACCGGCTCCAGTCGGCGTACGCCTTCTTGTAGACGATCTTCCCCTTCTCGAGCAGCCGCTCGAGCATGAGGTCGATGTCGAACTTCGGGTACTTGGCCTCGCGGGCGCCGATCGCGAGGTTGTCGAAGTCGATGAAGACCGCCAGGCGCTGCTCGTCGTTGGAAGAGATCGGCATCGGGGACGGTCCTCCGCTGGACGTGAACATGACGGTCTCGGGAGCCGCGACCGCGGGCGGCAGCACCGGCGCCGGCGCCTCGAAGATCTCGAAGGGAGGGGCGAGCGCGGCCGCCGCGGCGGCCGTCTCGGCCGGCTTCTTGCGGTGGCGCACCCCTCCGCGCCGGCTGCGTCGTTTCGGTTTCGCCGCGGCGGAGCCTTCCGGCTCGGTCACAGCGCGTCGCACTCGGCCGCGTCGGCCGGGTCCGTGAGGAGGAAGGAGGTCAGCACGGTCGCGACCAGGTCTCCCCCCGTGTCGTACAGGTCGATGATTCCCACGTTGATGCGTTTTCCTTTCTTGACCACGCGGGCGCGCGCGGTGACGTCCGTGCGCGCCCTCTTGAAGTAATGGATCGTGAGGTCCGCGGTCGCAAACCCCATTTCTCCGTCGAAATTCGTCGAGAGGGCGAAGGCCATGGCCGAGTCGGCCAGGGTCGCGAGCACCCCCCCGTGGACGGCGCCGTAGCCGTTGGAGACCTCCGGCCGGAACGGCATCCGAAGGACGCACCCGTCGAGCGAGAGGTCTTCGATCGTCGGGTGGAGCATGGCCGCGATCGGGTGGTTCCGGAGCCGTTCGGAGAGCCTCTCCTTCAAGTCCGGCGAAATGCCATCCATCCGACCGATTCTATACGGTCGGAGCCGCCGGCGCGGGTGACCACCAGGAGAGGATCTTCTTGACGTAGCTGACGGTTTCCCGGTACGGCGGCATGCCGCCGTATGAATCGACCGTGTCTTCGCCGGCGTTGTAGGCGGCGAGAACGAGCTCGGGGGCGTTCGAAAATCGAACACAAAGCTCCTTGAGGTACCGGACGCCTCCGCGGATGTTCGAGGCCGGATCGAAGATCCTCCGCACGCCGAGGCGCGCGGCGGTCGCGGGCATGAGCTGCATCAGCCCGCGCGCCCCCTTGCGCGACACGGCCCAGGGATTGAAGTTCGACTCGGCGCGGATGACGGCGGAGACGAACGCGACGTCGAGGTTCGCCTTGCGGCACTCCTCGTCGATGAGCCGGTCGTAACGGCCGTGGATCGAGGCATTTCGCACCGGCTTGTAGGAGAGATCCGGAAGCGATTTGCGCGGCTTGACCGCGTCCATCTCCGGCGGGGCGGGCGCGACCTCATCATCGACGATTCGCTCGATCGTCAGGAGCGAGGTCGTGTATCCCCCGCCGCCCGGCAGCGTGATCTCAATGTCCTTTCCCGAGACCCGGTAGTCGGCGATTTTCACGACCCGGCCGTCGTTGAAGATCGCGAGCGACGCCGACGCGGGAAGAGAAAACCCGCACAAACCCAGGAAAATGGCGGCAAAACCACGCTTCACTGCTTTCGGGAACCCGGGAAAGGCCCCGAAAATTTCCATCAACGGGGATTGACGAGTTTGCATCACCTCGGAAGCCATTGACGGGTCATCCTAACCGGGTATACTTCCTTGTCAAAGGAACAAGGCGCCGACAGCCCGTGTATCAAAGGCGGCTTTTTACTCATTTGTTGCCCAGCGGCGCAGGCCTTCTGGGAAAAGGAGGGTGGATGTACAGCATTCGACAAAGTTTCTTTCTCCGGAGGGTCAGTCTCGCGGCGATCGGGGTGGCCGCTCTCGCGTTCGGGACGGCGCGGACCGCGCAGGCGGCGCCGCCGACGTGTACGACATCACCGAACCTGACGAGCGTCACGCCTGATTTTGGACCGCAATCGGGCAACACGGCGGTCGTCCTCAACGGCACCGGATTCTGCTCCAGCGGGCTGAAGGTCTGGTTCGGCTCGAACAAAGTGACGAACGCGAACATCGACTTCGTCAGCTCGACCGAGATCGACGTCAATACGCCCTCCTCGGGCGCCGTCGGCCCCGTCACCGTCCGCGTCCAGCAGCAGACCTCGGCGAAGGGCAAGCAGAGCCGCCTCGTGAACGGGTTCAACTACACCTGCGTCGGCTGCACCGTTTCTCCCGTGTCTCTCCAGTTCGAAGGCGTCGACACCGTTCAGCAGCAGACCGAACCCAACGGCGTCCTCGAGCCCGGAGAATCGGCCGTGGTCATCAAGCCGACCGTCCAGAACACGAGCGGCTCCACGGAAGACTCCGTGACCGGCGCGATCACGGGCTTCACCGGGCCCCAGAACACCGCC
>DATFVB010000348.1 GCA_035260525.1 Thermoanaerobaculia bacterium | reverse complement strand
CCGGCTCGATGCATCGCCGCGCTTGCTAGGAACGCGAGCGCGCCGTCTCCTCGTCGATATGCCGCGCCGCCTCGTCGAGCACCGCCCATTCCGTGCGGTCGAAGCGCTCGTCGTCGGCCTCCGCGGCGGCGCGCTCGTCGGCGAAAAGGCGCTCCTGCCGCCGGATCTCGTCGGCGAGCGGCGCGTACGCTTCTCGGTTTCCGTTCGCGTCGGCATAGTCCCAGAGCCCGTTGCGGCAGTGCCGGTCGTCCTCCCACCCGGGATGGTTGACGATCGGATAGAGGCAGATTCCCTCCGTGTCGATCCCGAGCCGGCGCGCGCCGCGGAGCTCCTTGCCGACGTAATGCAGCCAGCTCGGCCGCACGTCGTCCTCGATGCCGGTCTCCGCGATGAACATCGGGCGGCCGTAGCGCTCGCGCACCTCGCGCAGCATGTAGCGCAGCGGGAGGTGCTGCGGATGCGACGGCACGACGACGCCGTCGTCGAGCACCCACTGGTTGTGGATGTAGTAGTTGAGCCCGAGCACGTCGAGGAACGACGGATCGCCTCCGATCTCCGGACGCTCGCGTCCCGAGATCATGTCCCACGAGGCGAACTGCGACAGACGGTAGTTCTCCGCCCGGCGCCGGTCCTGGGGCCGGCGCGGATCCGCGATGATGTGGATGATCGGGTCGGTGTGGACGAGGCGCGCGGCGGGGAACACGCTCCGGATCGCGCCGCAGGCCGCGATCGAAGCGCGCACGAGCTGCCCCTTCAGCTCGTCTCCCCTCCTCTTCGCGAACGGGTTGAAGAAGCCCTCCTCTCCCCCCGCGAACGAGAGGAACGAGATCTCGTTGACCGGCGCGAGGTACGGCGTCTCGTCCGTCTCGTCGCCGAGGACCGGGAGGAAGCCGCGGACGAACTGCTCGAAGCGCGGGACGAATTCGGGCGAGAACGGGTCGACGTGGTCGGGCCAGCCGAAGTGCAGCAGGTCCCACACGACGCGCACGCGGGCCTTCCGCGCGGCCCGGAGCATCGAGACCGCGGAAGACCAGTCCCGGCGGCCGTCCGGGCTCTCGATGACGTGCCAGCGGATTCCGTCGCGGGCGGCGCGGATGCCGACCGTCCCGAGGCGGGCGTAGTCCTCGTAGGCCCACCGGTCGTGCGCGGTCGACGCGCTCATGTCGAGGCGGCGGCGGTCGCGCCGCAAGTGCGTCGAGCATTCGAAGCCGCCGATGAAGAAGCTCGGAAAGAGCGGTTCGGCCATCACCTCCGACGCCGCCGCACGGGCCGTGCCAACCGAAGGAGACGGCGCGTGACTTCTTTCCGTCAACCGCGCGCCGGTCTCTTCGCGGCGAGCGCGAGAGCCGCGGCGAGGAGGGCGCCGAGAGAGACGGCCATCGCCGCGCGCGTGGCGGCGTCGGAGTAGACGAACTCGACCCGGTGGCGGCCTTCGGGAACCGCGACGGCCTGGAACGCGTAATCCGCGGGGACGACGGCGGCCGGGCGGCCGTCCACGCGCGCTTTCCAATGGCGGTCGAAGGTCTCGGACCGGAAGAGCCAGCCGGCGACGGGCGCGCCGACCTCGACCGTCTCGCGGTCCGCGCGACGGCGGAGCGTCCGGATCGCGGCCGGCGAGGCCGCCGGGCGTGCTCGGCCCGTTTCCGTCGGAACCGCGCCCTCGATCACCGGCGCCGAGAGCGTATCCCGCCCCGGCTCGAGGAGGAGCCGCCGGGCCGCTTCCTCGCCGGAGGCGCCGACCGCGGACGCGAAGAAGCGGAAACGCGAGGCGCCGGAGACCCGGTAGACGGTCCGGCGCGGCGAGGTGGAGAACCAGGGCGAAACGAGCGCCGCGGCGGAGGGATCGATCGAGGAGACCGCGCGCACGTCGGCGACCCGGAGGAGCGCGAGCTTGCGCGGGTCGGAGAACCGCAGGGACGCGAGCGCGCGGCCGAAGAGGAACGAGCGCCGCGGCGAGAACCGGTCGATGTCGTTGTTGCCGGCGAACGCGATCCCCCACATCACCGGGCGCATCGGCCGGAGCGGATCCGCCGCCAGCTCGGTCTCCGAGTCGAAGAAAAAGCGCCCTTCGGCGGTGGAGACGGCCGCGGCCGCGGAAGGAGCGCGGTCGAAGTAATCGTTCGTCTCGAGCGGAACGGCGTTCCAGGTGCGCGGGAAGAGATCGAGAAACAGGAGGACCGCCAATGCCGCGGCGAGCCGTCGGGGCCGCGCGCCGAGCGCCATGACGCAGAGAAACAGGACCGCCGCGAACGTCCCGGTCAGCGCGAGCTCGCGGCCGACGTCGGCCAGGATCGCCTCCCGCGAAGCGGAAAACGCCGGCGCGACGACGCGGCCCGAGAGAAGGAGCGACCACGCGCGCTCGGGCGCCGCGCGCAGCCACAGCCAGGTCCCCCAGGAGAGAGCGGCCAGGGCCGCCGCCCCGATTCCGGCGGCGCGCGCGGCGCCGCGATCGCCCTCGCGAACGCGGTCCAGCCCGAATCCCGCGGCCGCGATCGCCGAGATCATCGAGAAGATCAGCCATTTTTCCGGATACCGCACGAGCGACAGACCCGGCAGTGCGAGGAGACGGTCTCCTCCGGGTAGGAACCGCCCGAGCGAGAGGACCGCCGAAAGCGCGGCCAGCAGGAGGAAGCGGCGGCCCGTCCGCGCGCGCCATGCGGCGGGAAGAAGAGCGAGGGTCGCGGTCCCGATCGCCAGCGTCGAGACGTAGGGCGCCCCCGCGTCGAAGAAGGCCGCGCCCCAGAAACCCGCCGCCGACGCCGAGTGCACGTCGCCGAAGAGCCCGGGCCACAGCACCGCGAAGAAGCGCGCCGGCCGCACGGAGTAGAAGGCGGCGCCGGAGGCGACCGCGAGACCCGATCCGCGCACGGTCCCGCGGAACAGGGCCGCGGCGGCGACGATCTGCGGCGCCGCGATCGCGAGCCCGAGCGCCGCCCCGCCCGCGAAGGCTTTCCCGCCGCGCGCACGGCCGGCGAGGACGAAGACCGCCGCCAGAACGAGGATTTCGCCGGCGATCGCCGGCTCGCCGGACACGACGACCAGCCCGGTCAGGAGGGCGACCGCGCCGCCGCCCGCGAGAGAGGAGAGCCGCGGCGACGCCGCCGCGGCGAGCAGCGGGAGGAAGAACGCCGCCGCCCACGCGGTCGTCGGAAGAGAAGCGAGAGTCATCGCGGGCCCGCAGATCGCGGCGGCGAAGGCCGAGACCGCGGCGGCGAACCGGGACAGCCCGAGACGGCGAAGCGCGCCGAAGGAGAGGAGCGGAAAGGCGAACGCCCAGAGCAGATGCGCGGCGCGGGCGCCGGTCGAGAACGGCCGCAGCAGGAAGAGGAGCGTGGCCGGGAAGAAGACCGCGTTGTTCGGATCGGCGGCCAGAGGAACACCGCCCCCGATGGAAGGGTTCCAGAACGGCGAGGCGCCGCCGCGGAGCGCCTCGGCGAACGCGGCCCGAAGCGGAGCGAAGAAGAAGCCGAAGTCCCGCGCGTAAAAAACGAGGCCGCCCCCGAAGAGACGGCCCCAGAAGATCGCGGTGCCCGCGAGGAGGAGCGCGGCGGCCGCCGCGTCCCTCCGGCTCTTCAGAATCGCGTCACCTCTTGGTTTCGACGGTGACGTAGAAGTATTTCGCCTTGTCCAGGTTCCGGAAAACGTGGGCAAAGGCGACGGTGAAGTCGTCGCGCGCCCCCTTGTTCAGATCGCCGACCTTCACCCCGCCGTCGCCGGCGGCGATCAGGCGGTTGTCCTCGTCGAACACGGCGATCGCGATCCCGGGGACCACGTCGACGGTCGAGTCGTTGTCGACGCGCACCCGCACGCGGCTCGTCGACATCCGCGTGGGGCGGACGACCGAACCAAGGTCCCACTTGACCTGTTTGACCGTGATTCCGTTTTCCGTCCAGTTGAGGATCTGCACGCCGTTCTGCGGCGCCCACTCGAAGCGCTTCGTCACCACGGCCGCCGGCACCGACGCCGCGACCGCCGAGAGCAGGAGCATCACCGGCAGGATTCTTTTCATCGTCACCTCCGGCCCAAGGGTAGCAAATTCCACGCGCGCCGACGGGTGGAAAACGCGGCTCAGCGGAGCTCGGCCGGCGGCAGGTCGGAGGCGGGATTGAAGTCCGGGGGACGCGGCCCGTTGCGGAGCCGGGAGTGGCGATGTCCGTACAGGAAATACACGACCAGACCGGCGAGCAGCCAGAAGAAGAACCGCCACCAGGAGCTCGGCGGCAGATAGAAGATGAGGTAGACGCACGCGATCAGCCCGAGGCTCGGAAGGAAGACGGGGCCGAGCGGCACCCGGAACGGGCGCTCACGCGTCGGGTCCTTGAAGCGCAGCACCATGATCCCGAGGCAGACGAGGATGAACGCGAAGAGGGTCCCGATGTTCGTCAGGTCGACCATCTCGTCGATGTTCGCGATCGCCGCCGCGAGACCGACGACCACGCCGGTGAGGATCGTCGCGACGTGCGGCGTCCGGAACTTCGGATGCACCTTCGCGAACGCGGGGGGGAGAAACCCGTCCCGGGCCATCGCGAAGAGGATGCGGGGCTGGCCGAGCTGGAAGACGAGCAGCACGGCCGTGTGCGCGATCACGGATCCGAGCGCGACGATCCCGACCATGTAGTTCGGCATTCGGACGTACTTCATCGCCATCGTCAGCGGCTCGGCCTGCTGCGACGCGTTCAGATGGTGGAGCACCGGGTAGGGAACCATCCCGGTGAAGACGGCCGCGATGCCGACGTAGATGACCGTGCAGATGATGAGCGAGCCGATGATGCCGATCGGCATGTCGCGCTTCGGATTGCGGCATTCCTCGGCCGTCGTCGAGACCGCGTCGAAGCCGATGTACGCGAAGAAGATGATCGCGGCGCCGGTCGAGACGCCCGCGAAACCGTTCGGCGCGAAGGGGTGCCAGTTGGCGGGCTTCACGAAATGGAAGCTCACGAACACGAAGAAGCCGAGCACGACGAGCTTGATCGCGACCATCACCGCGTTGAATCGCGCGGACTCCCGGACGCCCCAGACGAGAACGATCGTGATCGCCGCGACGATCAGGAAGGCGAGGATGTTGAAGACGATCGGAATGCCGAAGAGGTGCGGCGCGTGGGCGAGCACCGCGGGCACCTTCTGGTGCGCGGTGCGGTAATCGATCGTGAGCCAGTCGGGGAGATGGATGCCGAGCCCGTCGAGGAGCGTGTTGCAGTAGTTCGCCCAGGAGATCGCGACCGCCACGTTGCCGATCGCGTACTCGAGGATGAGGTCCCAGCCGATGATCCAGGCGACCAGCTCGCCCAGCGTCGCGTACGAGTAGGTGTAGGCGGAGCCGGCGACCGGCACCATCGACGCGAACTCCGCGTAGCAGAGCGCCGTGAAGCCGCAGACGACGGCCGTCAGGAAGAACGAAAGCATCAGAGCCGGCCCCGCGCCGGGACGATGGGCGTCCCCCGCCGCGGCCGTCCCGATCGTCGCGAAGATTCCGGCGCCGATGATCGCCCCGATCCCGAGCGCGATGAGATTCACCGGGCCGAGCGTTTTCCTGAGCTGATGTCCTTCTTCCTGGGTCTCGGCGACGAGGTCGTCGAGGGATTTCGTGCGGAACAGCTGGTTCAAGTTGGACGGAAGGGTACGGTAACGGCGGGCGCAAAGGCAACGAAATTTTAGCCTGCGCGCCCGTCATTGCGAGCGAAGCGAAGCATCTGATTCCGGCAATTCAGGGGCAGATCGCCACGGCCACACAGATCGTCGCGGAGCCACCGAATTCCCCTCGCCCGCCGGGAGAGGGAAGAGCGCCGAAGGCGCGAGGGAGCTTTTCGCAGAAAAGCAGCGGCCTCGCCATGACCGGCGTCCGATCATTCATTGGGTCAGCGCGTGGCGGAGATCCCCCCCGCGCCCTGAGGCGCTTTCCCGATTCGCCGCGGGAGCTCGGCGAGGGACCGGATCCGGTCCGCGATCTCGGGATGCCGGTCCCCGCGGTCGAGGAGGAGCGCCGAGAGACCCGCTTCGCGCGCCGCCGCGAAGTCTTCCTCGAGGGAATCGCCGACGTGCACCGTCTGCGACGGCGGTACGGCGAGCCGGTCGCACGCCCGCCGAAAGATCTCCGGGTGCGGTTTCCCCGACTGCTCGGACGCCGAGACGAGGAGCGCGGAGAACCGCGCGGCGAGCCCGTGGGCTTCGAGCAGCCCGGCGAGCGTCGAGTCCCAGTTCGACACGATCCCGAGCCGGAATCCCTCCGACGCGAGCGCGTCGAGCGCCGGCAGGACGTCCTCGTAGACGGCCCACGCCTCCGGGCGCAGAAAATGGCCGACGAGCCGGTCGAAGCACGCGGCCGAGAGCATCCCGCCGTCGAAATGGAACCGCGCTCGCTCGACGAACATCGCCCAGAAACCCCGTTCTCCCGTCGGCCCCCCGTAGCGATCGACGAGCTTGCGCTCCCGAATCTCGCGCCAGGTCTTCGCGAGCGCGGCGGCGAGCGCCGCCGCGTCGCCGCGCGCGCCGTCGAGCGCGAACTCCCGCAGATAGACCTCCTCGACCGGCGGGTCGGGATGAAGGAGCGTGAATCCCGCATCGAACGTGATCGCCCGTATGTTCGGAGAGTCACTCATATCCCAAGCTCGAAATTCGAAGCTCGAAACTCGAAACAAGCACGAAATCCGAAATTGGGATGCTCAAAACGAGCTCGTCGGGCCCGTTTCGAATTTCGGGTCTTGCGACTTCGGATTTGTTTCGGATTTCGATATTCGGATTTCGGATTTCCTTTTCTCACGGCATCACCTGGCCGCCGTCGAGGACGATTGCCTGGCCGGTCAGATCGCGCGCGTCGTCTGAGGCGATGTAAACCGCGAGCCCCGCGATCTCCTCCGGATCGAGGACGCGGCCGAGCGGGGCCATGCGGGCGCAGATCGCGCGCGCTTCCTCTTCCGTGACGTGGCGAGCTTCCGCGATCCGCCGGTATCCCTGCCGCGCGAGCTCCGTCTCGACCCATCCGGGGCAGATCGCGTTGACGGTGATCTTCCGGTGCGCCAGCTCGAGCGCCATCGTGCGCGTCAGCCCGATCACGCCGTGCTTGGTCGCCACGTACGCCGCCTGTCCCGGCACGCCGAACCGGCCGAGCACGGAGGAGAGATG
>DATFVB010000347.1 GCA_035260525.1 Thermoanaerobaculia bacterium | reverse complement strand
GGAGATGGTGATGCCGGGCGACAACGTGGCGATGGAGATCGAGCTGATCACGCCCATCGCCATGGAGAAGGGGCTGCGGTTCGCCATCCGCGAGGGCGGCCGCACCGTCGGCGCCGGAACCATCACCGAGATCATTCAGTAAGGGGGCGGACGTGCAGGACATCATCTCTCTGGCGTGCAGCGCGTGCAAACGCAAGAACTACACGACCACGAAGAACAAGAAGACGAACACGGACAAGCTCGAGCGCAGCAAGTTCTGCCGCTTCTGCCGCAAGCACACGCCGCACAAGGAAGGCAAGGTCTGATGCGTTTTCCGGAGCTTCTCGAGATCGGCGAGGGCGGTCCGGGCCTTCGGATTGGGCCGCCTCGCTCGAATCGAGCGGCGGGCATCAGGGCCGGCGACGTTCTCCGTCGCCGGGTTAAGCGGCTCGTCCGCTTCAACCCGGCGGGGGCAACCACGATCTCAGATGCCTCCCACATTAGGGGTGTAGCTCGAATTGGTAGAGCGCCGGTCTCCAAAACCGGATGTTGGGGGTTCGAGTCCCTCCACCCCTGCCATTTTTCCGGTGAAGGACGAGGATAGACGATGGCAGCGATCTCACAGTGGTGGCCGAACACGCGGACGTTCGTCCGCGAAGTTACCGCCGAAGCGAAGAAGTGCACCTGGCCCGACCGCAAGACGGTCGTCAACACCAGCGTCGTGGTGATCGTCGCGACGTTCATCATCGGGTTCTACCTCTGGGGATGCGACGTGGTCCTCGTGCCGGCGGTCAACTGGATCTACAAGCTGTTCGGAGCATGACGGCGATGGCGACGGCAACGGGACAGAAGCGCTGGTACATCGTGCACACGTACTCGGGGTTCGAGGACCGGGTCCGGCAGAACCTCCTGCAGCGCGTGGAGGCGATGGGGATGAAGGACGCGTTCGGCGACGTGCGCATCCCGACCGAGACGCTCGTCGAGATGAAGGGGGGCAAGAGGCGGGAGATCCACCGCAAGTTCTTCCCCGGCTACATCCTCGTCGAGATGGAGATGTCCGACGAGGCATGGCACCTCGTCAAGAACACTCCGAAGGTGACGGGGTTCGTCGGGTCCGGCAAAGAGCCGACGCCGCTCACCGACGAGGAGGTCGAGCAGATCCTCCACCAGGTCCACTCGACCAAGGAAAAGCCGAAGCCGCGTCACACGTTCGAGCACGGCGAGACGGTGCGGATCACCGACGGGCCGTTCACGAACTTCACGGGCGTCGTCGAGGACGTCAACCTCGACCGTTCCACCCTCCGGGTGATGGTCACGATTTTCGGCCGGGCGACGCCGGTCGAGTTGGACTTCCTGCAGGTCCAGAAGGTTTAGGAAGGCGATGGCGAAGAAGATCACCGGCTACATCAAGCTCCAGATCCCGGCGGGGGAGGCGACCCCGGCGCCGCCGGTCGGCACCGCGCTCGGGCCGGCGGGCGTCAACATCATGGACTTCGTGAAGAACTTCAACGCGAGGACCGCGAAGGACAAGGGGCTGATCATCCCCGTGGTGATCACGGTGTTCGCCGACCGCTCCTATACCTTCATCACGAAGACGCCCCCCGCGCCGGTCCTGCTGCTCAAGGCGGCCGGGGTGGCCAAGGGTTCCGGCCAGCCGAACAAGGTCAAGGTCGGGAAGGTGACGAAGGCGCAGGTCGAAGATATCGCGAAGCTCAAGATGCCGGACTTGAATGCCGGATCGCTCGAGGCGGCGGTGAAGACGATCGCCGGAACGGCCCGGAATATGGGTCTCGACGTCGTTTGACAGGGGGAAACCCGTCCGCGGCGGGGCGAGTCAGCGCCCAGGGGACGTCGCGGGCGATAAACGGTCGGAGGCCTCCCAAAGAGGCCGTTGGCACGACGAAAGGATGCGGATGAGTACCAGAGGAAAGAAGTTTCAGGCCGCGAAGGCCCAGATCGAGGACCGACCC
Organism: Thermoanaerobaculia bacterium; assembly: GCA_035260525.1. NCBI lineage: Bacteria > Pseudomonadati > Acidobacteriota > Thermoanaerobaculia > Thermoanaerobaculia bacterium. Next base: position 3,527 of record DATFVB010000347.1, on the reverse strand, counting down.
TACCCGCTCGAGGAGGCGATCCAGCTCGCGAAGAAGGTGAAGTTCGCCAAGTTCGACGAGACCCTGGACGTCGCTCTCCTGCTCGGCGTCGATCCGAAGCACGCCGACCAGATGGTCCGCGGAACGGTGATCCTCCCGCACGGACTCGGCAAGTCCAAGCGGGTCGCGGTGATCACCTCGGGGGAGAAGGTCAAGGAAGCGGAAGCTGCCGGCGCCGACATCGTCGGAGGCGAGGACCTGGCGCAGAGAATCGCCGACGGGTTCCTCGACTTCGACGCCCTCGTCGCGACCCCGGACATGATGCGGTCGGTCGGCCGTCTCGGGAAGGTCCTCGGGCCGCGGGGCCTGATGCCGAACCCGAAGGCGGGCACGGTGACCCCCGACGTCGCCCGGGCGGTGACGGAGATCAAGGCCGGAAAGCTCGAATTCCGGGTGGACCGGACCTCGATCATCCACGCTCCCGTGGGCAAGATGTCTTTCGACGAGAAGAAGCTCAAGGAAAACGCCGAGGCGCTGATCCATGCGATCCATCGGGCGAAGCCGGCGGCGGCGAAGGGGAAATATTTCCGCTCCGTTTCGCTTTCTTCAACGATGGGCCCCGCCGTGAAAATCGACGTCGCGGCCGTTGAGGGTCTGTAAGATGAACAAAACAGAGAAGAATTCCGCGGTAGAAGAGCTGCGGAGCTCGCTCGGGGCGGCGAAGAACGCCTTCGTCCTCGGTTTCACGGGGATCAAAGTCCCCGCCGTGACCGAGCTGCGCCGGCAGATTCGGGACTCCAAATCGTCCTACGTCGTCGTGAAGAACACGCTCGCGCTCCTGGCGATCAAGGGCGGCGCGCTCGAGCCGCTGGGGACTCATTTCGTGGGACCGACGGCGGTCGCCTACAACCTGGACTCGCCGGTGTCGCTCGCGAAGATCCTCACGACCTTCGCGAAGACGAACACGGCGATCTCCTTCAAGGGGGCGGTGGTCGAGGGGCGGGCAATCCCGGCGGCCCAGATCCAGGCGATCGCCGATCTCCCGTCGCGCGAGCAGCTCGTCGCACGGCTGCTCTTCATGCTACAATCACCGGTTCGCCGGCTCGTGACCGTGATGAACGGCCCGGTTCGCAACCTGGCGTCGGTGCTCTCGCAGATCCGCGAGCAGAAAGAGAAATCCGCTCCCGCGGCCGAAGCCGCGCCGGGCGCCTGAAGATTTTTAGGAGAGGGAAATGGCATTGAACGTCGAACAGTTCGTCTCGGAAATCGAGTCCATGTCGGTGCTCGAGCTCAACAACCTGGTCAAGTCGCTCGAGGAGAAGTTCGGGGTCTCGGCCGCCGCGATGGCGATGCCGGCGGCCGCCGCTCCCGCCGCGGCCGCGGCGCCGGCCGAAGAGGAGAAGACGGAGTTCACCGTCGTCCTCGCCGCCGCCGGCGACAAGATCAAGACCATCAAGGTCGTCCGCGAGGTCACGGGTCTCGGGCTGAAGGAAGCCAAGGACCTGGTCGACGGGGCTCCCCAGACGCTCAAGGAGGGGGTTTCCAAGGACGACGCCGCCAACATCAGGAAGAAGTTCGAGGAAGTGGGCGCCAAGGTCGAGGTCAAGTAGTTCCGATTCGAGGTACGTGTTGTTGACCGGGGAAACGAACAGGGGGGCCGCCCTCGGCGGCCCCCGTCTGCCTTCCGTGCAGACAAGGAGTCATAGGGCATGACGTTGCAAGCGAACGTACGCGAGCGCAAGGATTTCTCGAAGATCCGCGCCTTCATGGACCTGCCGAACCTCATCGACGTGCAGCGGCGCTCGTACGAGAAATTCCTCCAGATGAACCTCCTGCAGGAGGAGCGCGAGGAGGTCGGCCTCCAGGCCGTGTTCAACGGGATCTTCCCGTTCGCCGACTTCCGGGGGCTGTGCGAGCTCCAGTTCGTGAAGTACTCGATCGGCAACTGGGAGTGCAAGTGCGGGCGCCTGCGCGACCTCGAGTACCTCCGGATGACCTGCGCGTCGTGCAAGGCGCGCATCATCACGGCCCATCCCCACGAGGAAGTGGTGCAGTGCCCCCGGTGCGGGCACCAGAACAAGAACGAAGTCACGCTCTGCGACGTCTGCTCCAACCCCGTCGACCTCCAGATGAAGTACGGGGTCGCCGAGTGCCAGGAGCGCGGAATGACCTTCTCGGTCCCGCTGAAGGTGACGTTCCGCCTCTTCGTCTACGACAAGGATCCCGAGACGGGGGCGCGCACGATGCGCGACGCCAAGGAGGAGGAAGTCTTCTTCGGCGACATCCCTCTCATGACCGAGCACGGCACCTTCATCATCAACGGCACGGAGCGCGTGATCGTCTCGCAGCTCCACCGCTCGCCGGGCGTCTTCTTCACGCGCGAGAGCGCGCACGGATACCTCGCCAAGATCATCCCGTACCGCGGCTCGTGGGTGGAGTTCGAGTTCGACCAGAAGGGGATCCTCTACGTCCGCATCGACCGGAAGCGGAAGTTCCCGGCGACGATTTTCCTCCGCGCGCTCGGGCTCGAGACGGACGAGTCGATCCTCCGACAGTTCTACGCCCCGGTGAAGGCGCGCTTCGAGCGCGGCCGGGCGCTCCTCGCCGTCGGCCCCGAGGTGCTCCGCCAGGAGGACCTGAAGGACCGGTTCGCGCGGGTCAAGCGCGACACGAAGCCGATCTTCGCGGGCATCAAGCTCGACATCGACCAGCAGAAGGAGATCCAGAAGAAGGGCGCCGTCGAGGTCTCCGTCGCGCAGGAGCAGGTCGAGAAGGCGTGCTTCCTCTCCGACATCGTCGATCTGGCGTCGGGCGAGGTCCTCTTCGAAGCGGGCCAGGAGGTCGGTCCCGGCGGCGTCGAAGCGCTCAAGGCCAAGGGGATCAAGGAGGTCGAGCTGATCTTCCCCGAGTGGGACCTGGGCGGCGACGTCCTCGTCAACACGATCCGGAAGGACACGCACAAGACCAAGAACGAGGCGGTCCTCGAGATCTACCGCCGGCTTCGCCCCGGCGACCCGCCGACGTACGAGTCGGCCAAGAATCTCTTCGAAGGGATGTTCTTCGACCCGAAGAAGTACGACTTCTCGCGCGTCGGCCGGTTCAAGTTCAACATCAAGATGGAATCGCAGGGCTCGCTCGAGACGCGGACCCTCACCCCCGAGGACATCTACCACGTCGTCGGGTACCTCCTGCGCTTGCGCAAGGACGTCGGGCGGTTCGACGACATCGACAACCTCGGCAACCGGCGCGTGCGCTCGGTCGGCGAGCTCCTCGAGAACCAGTTCCGCATCGGCCTCGTCCGGATGGAGCGGGCGATCAAGGAGAAGATGTCGGTCCACCAGGACATCGACTCGGCGATGCCGCACGACCTGATCAACTCCAAGCCCGTCATCGCGGCGATCAAGGAGTTCTTCGGCTCGTCGCAGCTGTCGCAGTTCATGGACCAGACCAACCCGCTCTCGGAGGTCACCCACAAGCGCCGGCTCTCGGCCCGAGGGCCGAGAGCCGGCGCTTGTGGGTGACCTCCGAGAGCGTGTTGGTGTGGTCCA
>DATFVB010000346.1 GCA_035260525.1 Thermoanaerobaculia bacterium | reverse complement strand
TTGGATTCTACCGGAAAATCCGGAAGGCGGGGGAAGAGCCGGGGCGCCGCGTTTTCGCCGGATTTCATGCGCCGAACGGGTCATCCGAGAGCGGAAGCATCATCACGCGCGCGTCCTCGCCGTCCTTGTAATAGTGCTTGCGCCGTCCGACTTCGATGAACCCGAATCCGCGGTAGAAGCGGATCGCCTCCTCGTTGGTCAGGCGAACCTCGAGGACGATCGACGCGGAGCGCCTCTCTCGCGCGGCGTCGATCGCGTCGCGCATCATCCGCCGCCCGTGGCCTTCCTTGCGCACGACCGGGTGCGTCGCGATCTTGTTGACGTGGAACTCGTCGAAGAGCATCACGGCGAAGAGATACGCCGCGATGCGGGGGAGCCCGGGAAGCTGGCGCTCGAGGACGCGGTGGTAGCGCGGCGGGTGGGCCTCGTGCAGCTCGCCCTCGAAGAACTGGCGCTTCCATGGCACCGGGAAGGACGCCTCCTCGATCGCGGTGATGTCGTCGACGTCGCCGGGAGCGGCGGGTCGGAGCCGGTAGAGCTCGAACTCAGGAGCGGGCGAGGCCATGGAACTCCTCGGCGGCGGAGACGCGGACGTAGCGGGCGCGCGGGAGGTCGGCTGCCGCGCCCGGGGAGCGGAAGACGGCGCGCGCCGCGGCGAGGGCGGCGGAGACTCCTCCGGCCGGCTCGCGCACGACCCAACCCGCCAGCGACTCCGCTTGCCCGGCGGGAATGACCCGCTCTTCGCCGACCGCGCGGGCCCGCTCCCCGGACAGGTCGAACGTCCCGGCGTAGACGTCGCCGCGCTCGGCGGGGAGGCATGCGGAGACGAGATTCTCTGCCGCCCCGCGCGCGGTCTCCGCCAGGGCCTCGAGCGATCCGACGGTCTCGAGCGCAATGCCGTGCGCGCGCGCGAGGCCCCACGCGGTCGCCAGGCCCACGCGGATGCCGGTGAACGAGCCGGGCCCGGCGAGCGCGGCGATCCGCCCGACGTCCGAGAGACGCGCGCCGGCGCGGTCGAGGAGGTCCGAGAGCGCGGGAAGGAGGACCTCGGAGACGTGGCGGCCCGACGGGAGACGCGATTCGCCCTCGAATCGCCCGCCCGCGAGCGCCAGCGCGGGAACGGGAGTCGCCGTGTCGAGCGCGAGCACGAGCATCCTCGCCGCTATGTTACCATCGCCGCTCTCTTCCCCATGAGCGTCGCTTCCCGCGTCACCCCCATGCTGCAGCAGTATTTCGAGGCGAAAGCGCTCGCCGGCGACGCGCTCCTCCTCTACCGCATGGGGGACTTCTACGAGCTCTTCTTCGACGACGCGAAGAGGGCCTCGGCGCTGCTCGGATTGACGCTCACCTCGCGCCACCGCGACTCCGACATCGAGGCGCCGATGTGCGGGATGCCGCACCACGCCGTCGAGGGGTACATCGCGCAGCTCGTCGCCGCCGGCCACCGCGTCGCGGTCTGCGATCAGGTCGAGGACGCGAAGAAGGCGAAGGGGCTCGTCCGCCGGGAGATCACGCGCATCGTGACCCCGGGGACGGTGCTCGAGCCCGAGTCGCTTCCGAGCTCGCTGCCGAATTACCTCGCCGCTCTCTGCCGGCGCGGCCGGCGCGCGGGCGTGGCCTTCCTCGATCTCTCGACCGGCGAGCTGCGCGCGGGCGAAGTCGGCGAAGAGGAGCTCTCCGACGTGATGAGCGCCTATCCCGCGCGCGAAATCCTGCTTCCGGAGGGGGAGACGTCCGGCGGCTTCCCGGGGCGCGCGACCTCCCGTCCCGCCGCCGCGTTCGTCCAGGCGGCGGCCGAGAAGCGGATCGCCGAGCTGTTTCGCGCGGCTTCGCTCGAAGCATTCGGGTTCGCGCCGGGAGACGCGGGGCTCGCCGCCTGCTGGGCCGCCCTCGAGTACGCGCGCGAGAACCGGCGCGGCGACGCGCTCCACATCTCGCCGCCGCGGCCGCTCGCGCCCGACCGGCACCTGCGCCTGGACGCCTCGACGCTCGCGCACCTGGAGATCTTCGAATCGGCCGACGCGCGTCCGGGCGCCACACTCTTCTCGGTGCTCGACGAGTGCGTCACGCCGATGGGCTCGCGCGCGCTCCGCGAGACCCTCGCGCGCCCGCTCCGCTCGAATCCGGAGATCGAGGCGCGCCTCGACGCCGTCGAGGAGCTCGTGTCGCGCGCCGAGCTCCGCGGCGACCTGCGGGAGCGCCTGCGCGGCGCCGGAGACCTCGCCCGGCGCGTCGGGCGCGTGGCGCTCAAGGCCGCGGGCCCGAGGGACGTCGCCGGCCTCGGGGCGACGCTCGATCGGATGCCGGATCTCCTCGAGGCGCTCCGGCCGCTCTCGTCGCCGCTCCTCTCCTCGCTGCGGGACCGCTTTCCGGAGACCGCCGACCTCGCGCGGAAGATCGCGACGACGCTCGCCGACGAACCTCCCGCGGTCGTCTCGGCGGGAGGCGCGATCCGCGACGGGGCGGACGCCGAGCTCGCGGAGCTCCGCGCCCTGCGGGGCAACGCGCAGCAGGCGCTCACGCGCTTCGAGGCGCGCGAGCGCGATCGGACCGGGATCGCGAACCTGCGCGTGCGCTTCAACCGCGTCTTCGGCTACTCGATCGAGATCACGCGCGGCCAGAAGGAGAAGACGCCCTCGGACTACGTCCGCCGCCAGACGCTCGCCAACGCCGAACGCTACACGACGCCGGAGCTCTCCGAGCTCGAGTCGAAGATCCTCGGGGCCGACGAGAGGCTCCTCGAGATCGAGGCCCGCGTCTTCGGGGAGCTCGCCGCGTTTCTGGCCTCCGAGGCGATGCGCCTGGCGGAGCTCGCGCGCGTGCTCGGGCAGATCGACCTCTTCGCGGCTCTCGCGGAGACGGCCGCCGCGCGGGGCTACGCCCGGCCGCGGATCGCCGACCGGCCGGGGATCCGGATCGTCGAAGGGCGGCATCCCGTCGTCGAGCGCGTTCGCCGCGACGAGCCCTTCGTCCCGAACGACGTCGGCCTCGACGCCGACACGCGCATCGTCATCCTGACCGGCCCGAACATGGGCGGGAAGTCGACCTACCTCCGTCAGACGGCGCTGATCGCGCTGCTCGCGCGCGCGGGAGCCTTCGTGCCCGCCCGGGAGGCCGAGATCGGGCCGATCGACCGGATCTTCACGCGCGTCGGGGCGTCGGACCACCTCGCGCGCGGCGAGTCGACCTTCATGGTGGAGATGATCGAGGCGGCGAACATCCTGCGCAACGCCACCCCCGAGAGCCTCGTCATCCTCGACGAGGTCGGGCGCGGCACCTCGACTTTCGACGGCCTGTCGCTCGCCTGGGCGATCGTCGAGCACCTGCGCGACGCGCCGGAGCGGCGCGCCTTCACGCTCTTCGCGACCCACTACCACGAGATGACGGAGCTCGCGAAGACCTCCGAAGGGGTCGCGAACTTCACGATGGCGGTCCGCGAGTGGGAAGGGAAGGTCGTCTTCCTCCGAAAGGTCGTCCCGGGCGGCGCGGACCGGAGCTACGGGATCCACGTGGCGGAGCTCGCCGGCCTCCCCGAGGCGGTGATCGCGCGGGCGCGCGAGGTCCTCGCCAACCTCGAGGAGCAGGAGCTCGACGTCCGGGGCCTCCCGAAGTTCGCACGCAAGGAAGGAGAAGCGCCGAAGGACGGGCAGTTCCTGCTCTTCGCGGGACAGGAGGAGCTCGTCCTGGAGAAGCTTCGCGAGGTCGAGATCGACCAGCTCACGCCCGTCGCGGCGCTCTCGCTGCTCGCGTCGCTCCAGGACCGGGTCCGCCGCTGAGCGCGTCGGCCTTCTTCGTCGTCGGGATCGCGGGAGAAGCGCTCTCGGGGGGGGAGCGTGCGGTCTTCCGGGAGTATCCGCCGGGCGGCGTGATCCTCTTTTCGCGCAACGTCGTCTCCGAGGCGCAGCTCTCCGCTCTCGTCGCCGACATCCGCTCGGAGCTCCCGGACGCGTTCCTCTGCGTCGATCAGGAGGGGGGGAGGGTCGACCGCTTCCGCGCGATCACGGCGGCATCGCCGTCGTTCTCGGCGGCGGCGCGGGCGGGGGCGTCGGATCTCGCGGGCACGCTCGCGGGGGAGATCTGCGCGGCGTTCGGCATCGACTGGGACCTGGCGCCCGTCGTCGACCGCTCGGTCGAGGGCGCCGGAAGGACGATCCTCGCCGGGCGCGCCGCGTCCGACCGTGGAGACGAAGTCGTTTTCGCCGGGCGGGGCTTTCTCGGGGCGCTCGCGGCGTTCGGCGTGGCCGGATGCCTCAAGCACTTTCCGGGGCTCGGCCGCGCGGCCGTCGACTCCCATCTCGTGCTTCCCCGCCTGTCGGCGCAGCGAACCGAGATGGAGGAGGATCTGGCGCCGTTCCGCGCGCTCGCCGCATCGGCTCCGGCGGTGATGGTCTCGCACGCGGCGGTCGGGGAAACGAGCCTGCCGGCGACGCTCGACCCGGCCGTCGCGGCGGATCTGCTGCGGCGCGACGTCGGTTTCCGGGGCGTGGCCGTCTCCGACGACCTCGAGATGGGAGCGCTCGCGGAGTTCGGCGGGCTTCCGGAGAGGGCGGCCGCCGCGTTTTCCGCGGGATGCGACGTCCTCTGCCTCGGGAAGGAAACGGCGGAGCTTCCGGACTCCGCCGCCGCCGTCGAGGCACGGGCGTCCGCCGCGCGGCTCGACGAAGCGGCGGCGCGTCTCGCGGCTTTCCGGGCCGAGCTCGGCCGCCTGAAGCGCGAAAGACGCCTGGCCCCCCGCCCCGTGCCGGAGATCGCCGCCGCCTTCCGCCGCGCGACGGAGCGGCTGGGGTAGGTTTCGGGAGCCCTTTCTCCCGGATCTCGAGACGCTTCACGTACAATTGCCCGCAGCAGGCCATGACAGTCCGTTCGACGATCCGCATGATGAGCGCCGGCATCGCGGGCATCGCGCTGGTCGCCGGGATCCTCGGCTATGCCGCGTTCCGGTGCTGGGCGAGAGACCCGGGGCTCGCCCTCGCCATGGCGGCCGGCGGGATCGTCGGCGTGTCGCTCGTCGCGGTGTCCGCGGTGTTCGTCGGGCGAGAGCTCGCGCTCCGGAAGACGGTCGAGCGCGGGTTGAAGAAGCTCGCGACGGTCGACGAGCTGACGGGGATCTCCAACCGGCGCGGGTTCATCGAGCACGCGACGGGCGTCCTCGAGCTCGCGGGGCGCGTCGGACGGCCGGCGATCGTCTTCCTCGCCGACGTCGACGGGCTGAAGGCGATCAACGACCGCCACGGGCACGCCGCGGGGGACCTCGCTCTCGCCGCCGCGGCCCGCATCCTCCAGCTCACGTTCCGCAGCTCGGACGTGATCGCGCGGATCGGCGGAGACGAGTTCGCCGTCCTCGCCCTCGTCGATTCCCGGGACGGCGGCGAGGGGATCCTGCCGCGGCTGCGAAAGAACGTCGATTTCTGGAACGGCCGCTCGAACCAGCCGTTCGCGGTTTCGCTCTCGATCGGCGCGGTCTCGATCGACCCGTCGCAGGACCGGCTCGAGGAGATCCTCGCCCGCGCCGACAAGGACCTCTACGAGAAGAAGGGCTTCCGCCGGCTCGTGACGGCTTAGCGCGCGCGGCCATGACGCTGGTCGCCGGTTCGCGCCTCGGTCTCGATGAGGTGCCGGCTCCGATCGGAGCCGGCGGCCCGCCGTCGAGGTCGAGATGACTCTCGCCGCGGGGACCACACTCGGGCCCTATGAGATCGTGTCGCCGCTGGGCGCCGGCGGGATGGGCGAGGTGTACAAGGCCCGCGACACCCGCCTCGACCGCGTCGTCGCGGTCAAGGTTCTGCCGACGGATCTCGCCGCGACGCCGGAGTTGAGGCTCCGTTTCGAGCGCGAGGCGAAGGCGGTCTCGGCGCTCTCGCATCCGCACGTCTGCGCGCTCTACGACGTGGGAAGCGCCGAGGGCGTCGAGTACCTGGTCATGGAATACCTCGAGGGAGAGACGCTCGAGAGCCGCATCGACAAGGGGCCGGTTCCCGCCGAGCAGGTCCTGAAGTTCGGCGTCCAGATCGCCGACGCGCTCGAGCGCGCGCACCGCCACGGGATCGTTCATCGGGACCTGAAGCCGGGCAACGTCATGCTGACGCGGTCCGGCGTCAAGCTCCTCGACTTCGGCCTCGCCCGGTCGCTTGCGCCGGCCGCCGAGTCGGGGGGGGATGCCTCCTCGTCCCTTCCGACGTCGGCCGCGCCTTCACGGCTGACGGAGCGCGGCACGATCATGGGGACCTTCCAGTACATGTCGCCCGAGCAGCTCGAAGGGAAGGACGCCGACGCCCGGAGCGACATCTTCGCCCTCGGCGCCGTGCTCTACGAGATGGCGACGGGGAAGAAAGCCTTCTCCGGCGCGAGCCGGGCGTCCCTGATCTCGTCGATCCTCCGCGACGATCCGCGCCCGATCTCGTCGATCGCGCCGATGACGCCCCCCGCGTTCGACCGCGTCGTCAAGACGTGTCTCGCCAAGGACCCCGACGACCGCTTCCAGACGGCGCACGACGTCAAGCTCCAGCTCGAGTGGCTCGCCGAGGCCGGATCGCAGGCCGGCGCGCCCGCCGTCGTCGCCTCGCGCCGGAAGAGCCGCGAGCGGCTCGCGTGGATCGCCGCGGGCGCGGCGGTCGCCGCCGCGGCCGTCCTCGCGCTGATTCTCGTGCGGGGCAAGCCGGCGCCCGCCCGGACGATCCGGGCCGCGATCGAGCTTCCCGCCGGCGCGGTGATCGAGAAGCAGGACTCCTCGCTCGCTCTTTCTCCCGACGGGCGCGTCCTCGCTTTCGTCGCCGAGGGAGGCGACGGCAAGACCCAGATTTATCTGCGGGCGCTCGACAGCGTCGCCTGCCCGGTGCTCGCGGGAACCGAGGGCGCCACCTATCCCTTCTGGTCGCCCGACGGCCGATCGCTCGGGTTCTTCGCCGACGGAAATCTGAAGAGGATCGAAATTTCCGGCGGGGCCGTTCAGACGATCTGCGAAGCGCCGCAGGGCCGCGGAGCGACGTGGGGTTCGGACGGGACGATCGTGTTCACCCCGAACATCTATGGCTCGATGCAGCGCGTGCCGGCTTCGGGAGGAAGTCCCGTCCCGGCCGAGTCGGCCATCACCGCGGGCGACGCGAGCCACCGCAACCCGCATTTCCTCCCCGACGGCAAGACCGTCGTGTACTATTCGAGCGCCACCGCGTCGGCGGACGCATCCCTGCGCGCGAAGATCCCTTCCTGATCGGGCCGCTGCTTCGCGCGCAGGGATGCCTCGCGTTCGTGCGCGAGAAGAACGTCATGGTCCAGCGGTTCGATCCGAAGACCCTCCGGCTTTCGGGCGAGGCCGTGCCCGTGGCCGAAAAGGTCGAATACAACGGCTTTCGCGGTACCGCGGAGTTCGCGTTCGGGGGATCGGACCTCTTCGTCTATCAGCGGGAAACGGCGGCCGCGCCGAGCCAGCTCGCCTGGTTCGACCCGGACGGGAAGAGGCTCCCGTCGTCCGGCGAGCCGGCCGCCATCTCGGGTCTCGCGGTCGCTCCGGACGGAAAACGCGCGGCGATCGTCATCGACGGGCCGGAAGGGCCCCAGATCTGGATCGCGGACCTTGCCGCCGGGGGACGGCTGCGGTTCACCTTCGGGACGAGTGCGGCGTCGAACCCGATCTGGTCGCCCGACGGGCGGCAGCTCGTCTACGCCGCTCATGTCGCCGACGGGGAGACGATGCAGGTGAAGGACACCGGAGGCGGATCGCCGCCGCGGACGATCTACAAGGGCGCGAACTTTGCCGGGCCCGAGAGTTGGTCTCCGGACGGAAAGAGCATCGCGTTCTCGATGCAGTCCACGGAAACCAAGAGCTTCGACGTCGGAGTGGTGCCCGCCGCCGGCGGAGCGCTGCGGATGCTGCTCACGAGCGCCGGAAACGAACGCGGCGGCGCGTTTTCGCCCGACGGCCGCTGGCTGGCCTACGCCTCCGACGAGTCCGGGAAGCTCGAGCTCTACGTCACGCGTTACCCGGAGGGCGGCGCGAAATGGCAGATCTCGAACGGCGGCGTGATCGGCGGCTGGTGGAACGCGCCCGACGAGATCGGCTATGTGGGCGCGGATCGGCGGGTGTTCGCCTTGCCCGTGAAGCCGGAAGGGACCGGCCTGTCGGTCGGTTCGCCGCGCCGGATCTTCGGAGAAATGCTCTACCCGCGCGCGGCCTCGGATTACTGCCGCGCGCTCCACCGCCTGCTCGCGGCGGTCCCGGCGGGCGAATCGGCGCCGACGTCGTTGACGCTCGTCACGAACTGGCCGGCGGCGCTGCCGCGCTGACCCGGGTCCCGGTCGTCGGGCGATTCAGCGCCTTCGAAAATCGATCACCCCGGTGCGCGGAATCCCGCGTGATGTCCGACCGGGTGAGGCGCGATCGGACCGGCCGGCCGGCTCCGTCCATTCCCCGAAGAGGTCGATCTTCCCGTCTCGAAAGACGCCCTTCCACACGTGAAAGCGTCCCGGCTCGAGGCTGTCGGTCCACGTATGCTCCCGTATTCTTCGATTCGCTCTTCACCCGCGTGTCCGTCGCGATCCAGTTCACTTCCCAGCCCTTCCCGCCGTCGCCGGAGAATGCCTGCTCGAAGCGGCACGAATCGGAAGTGATGTCCGAGATGACGAAACGGACGAGCACCGTGCGGCCGCCGAACGTCTCCTGGTCGTAGAACTCGCCCCGTCCGCTCCGGAACTCGCCGATGGTCGGCGGGGACATCCTGCCGTCGCGGGCGTCGGCGAAGTTCAGGCTCCACTGGTGCGATCCCGGGTCGTAGAGGCGAAGGTTCAGCCCTTCGAAATGACCTTCCGGGCCGTCGGCCCTGAGCTCAACGAGATTGGCGCGGCCGTTCCACACCTTGCGCACCACCGTCGTGCCTTCGTATGCGACCCAGGTCGTCGAGCCCGTCAGGGGGTGCACAAGGCGGCGCAGGCGCGTTTTCCAGACGCCGATCTCGAAGTCGAAGTCGTGTGATCCGTCGCGTTCGACGGAGGAGCCGGACGCGCGTCCTCCCGGGGCGTTCGGGCTCTGCGCGAACACGCACGAGGAGACGAGGACCGCGGCGAGAAGTCCTCGGTCCGTTCGACTCATCGGGATGCTTCCGGCAGCCAGCGGAGACGCGAACGCCGGGTCGGCCGGAGGACGACGAATTCCGCTTTTCCCCGGAGGAGCCTGGAGGCGACGAGGTCCCGCGCCGAGCGTTCCGCGAGAGGCCGGAAGACCGTCTCGACGATCTCGTCGTTCTCGACGATCCCCAGCCACACGAGAAAGGGCCCGTCGGTCCGGATCGGGTGCCGCGGAAAGTTGTTGGGCTCGTCGAGCGTCGCGAGCACGCCCGCCTCGCGGGCCCCGACGGCTCGATATCCGGAAAACGCCGGTTCGGCACGGCGGGCGAATGCCTCGACTCGGCCTGCCCTCGTCGCGAAGATCTGCGCGACGACGATGCCGTGAGCCCCCCCGGGCTCCCGGACCGGATCGACGGCGGGAAAAACCGGGATTCCGCCGGCGGGCGTCAGCGCGCGAAGCAGCAGGACGTCGTCGCTGTCGACGATGACCGCGTTCACCGTCGAGCGATGCTCCTTCCAGAGCGGTCCGTCATAGAACGCTCCGTTCAACGAGGCTCGGTCGTCCATCGAATGGAAGCCCCGAAGCCACGTGAAGCGCGACCGGTCGTCTCGCTCGAGGAACTGGCCGAACGCGATCGCCCCGATCTGCTCGAAGGCCTCGGGGAAGAAGCTCTCGAAGTAGTCCGCGAAGTTCTGCCGCTCGCCGTTCTTGATCGTGTACCGCCGGAGCTCGACGACCGGAAAGTCTCCGAGGTGCCGGACGGACTCTCTTGCGGGATCCGCTGACGCCGTGGTCGCCCTCGCCGGGTTGCTGGTTTTCGCGCTCGCCAGGAGATAGGGCCGAGCGTGTTTCATCGCGGCCTCCCTGCGGCGACGATTCTTCCCCGGTGGCAGGTACACGGCAATATCCATTTGTTAACGATTCGACATGGCCATTATGATTTCCGCGATGAAGCGCGCGGCACACGCTCTCCTTCCCGCGATCCCGGTCGACCGCGCCTCGCCGACGCCCCTCTACCGCCAGATCTATGAGGGCTTTCGGAGCGCGATCCTCGATCGGCGGCTGCGGGCCGGCCAGCGCATTCCGTCGACCCGGACGCTCGCGGGAGAGCTCGGGATCTCGCGCCTTCCGATCGTCAACGCGTTCGAGCAGCTCGTCGCCGAGGGATATTTCGAGAGCGGAATCGGTTCCGGGACTTTCGTCGCGAGAAGCGTCCCCGGGCGGCCGGACCGCCGCGACCGGGAGAACGCGCGAGGTTCCGTGCGGAGCCGGACCCGGAAATCGACGTCGCGCGATTCCGATTTTCTCGTTCCGAGAGGTGCCGATCCCTGGCTGGGAGGGCCGGGCGCCTTTCGCGTCAGCCAGCCGGCGCTCGACCGGTTTCCCTTCGACACCTGGTCGAGACTCGTGGGTCGACACGGCCGAAGGATGCACCGCGCTCCCGGGAACCTGGGCTACGGAGACCCCATGGGAGATCGGGTTTTCCGCGAGGCGGTGGCCGCGTATCTTCGGACGGCGAGAGCGGTGCGCTGTGAAGCGGACCAGATCATGGTGGTCGGCGGCTCGCAGCAGGCCTTGGACCTCACGGCGCGGGTTCTCCTCGATGCGGACAGCCCCGTATGGATCGAAGAGCCGGGCTACGTCGGCTCCCGGAACGTCCTTCGGCTCCGGGGCGCGGAGCTCGTCGCGGTGCCGGTCGACGACGAAGGGCTGCGCGTGGCCGCCGGGGTCGAGCGCAGCGCGCGCGCGCGCGCCGCGTACGTCACGCCGTCTCACCAGTACCCGCTCGGAATGACGATGACGCTTGCCCGCCGGCTGGAGCTCCTCGACTGGGCGCGCCGGAGCGGTGCGTGGATCATCGAGGACGATTACGACAGCGAGTACCGCTACGAGAGTCTGCCGATCGCTTCGCTCCAGGGGCTCGACCGCGATTGGCGCGTCATCTATATCGGGACGTTCAGCAAGGTGCTCTATCCGGCGCTTCGCGTCGGATACATCGTCATTCCGGAACGCCTCATCCCCCGTTTCGCGGCGGTGCGGGCCGCGACGGACGATTTCCCTCCGACGTTCCTGCAGCAGGTGCTCGCCGATTTCATCCGGGAAGGGCACTTCGCCCGGCACATTCGACGGATGCGGGCTCTCTACCGGCAGCGGCGCGCCGCCCTCGTCGACGCGATCGGGAGCGAGCTCGGCGACCTTCTGAGCGTTCTCGGAGGCGAGGCCGGCATGCATCTCGTCGCGACGCTCCCGAAAGGGAAGGGCGATCGCGAGGTCTCCGTGCGCGCCGCCCGACAGGGGTTCTGGGCGATGCCGCTCTCTTCCTGCTATTTCGGTAAGGCCCCCCGGCAGGGGTTCGTGCTCGGATTCGGCGGGACGGACGTCCCGGAGATCCGCGCGGGGGTCCGCGGCCTGAAGAGTGCTCTTGGCCGCTGACGGCGCGGGGCCGGAGGGGCTCGCGACTTCCGACCCGGTTCCCGATGCCGTAGAGTAGAAACGCATCCATGAGCCGTGTTTTCGACCCGAAGCGTGCCCCGACCGACCTCTCGCCCGAGGAGCTCCGGCGCTACGCCCGCCATCTCGTCCTGCCGGAAGTGGGCGAAGCGGGGCAGAAGAAGCTCAAGGCCGCGCGCGTCCTCTGCGTCGGCGCCGGCGGTCTCGGCTCGCCGCTCGTCCTGTATCTGGCGGCGGCCGGCGTCGGGACCCTGGGCGTCGTGGATTTCGACGCCGTGGACGAAACGAACCTCCACCGCCAGATCCTGCACGGAACGGGCGCCGTCGGAGAGTCGAAGCTTCGATCCGCCGCCGCGCGAGTCGCCGACGTCAATCCGAACGTCCGGTTCGTGCCCTTCGAGACCCGGCTGACGTCCGGGAACGCGCTCCGGATCCTCGCGGACTTCGACGTCGTCGCCGACGGAACGGACAACTTCCCGACCCGATACCTCGTCAACGACGCCTGCGTGATGCTCGGCAAGCCCAACGTCTACGCGTCGATCTTCCGGTTCGAAGGGCAGGCGTCCGTCTTTTCGACATTGGACGGCCCGTGCTACCGGTGCCTCTATCCCGAACCCCCGCCGCCCGGCCTCGTCCCGTCGTGCGCGGAAGGAGGCGTGCTCGGGGTCCTGCCCGGGCTCCTCGGCGTGATCCAGGCGACCGAGACGCTCAAGCTGATCCTCGGCGTCGGCTCGCCGCTCGTCGGACGGCTCCTCCTCGTCGACGCTCTGGGGATGAAGGTCCGGGAGCTGAAGCTCAGGAAGAGCCCCGACTGCGTCGTGTGCGGACCGAACCCGACGATCACGAAGCTCATCGACTACGAGGCGTTCTGCGGCGTCGCGGCCGCGTCCCCGGAGGCGGGAGCGGACGCCGGGTCGATCACGCCCGCGGAACTGAAGCGCCGGATGGACGCTCGCGAGAACTTCGTGCTGCTCGACGTCCGGGAGCCGCACGAGTCGCGGATGTTCTCGCTGCCCGGCTCCGTCGAGATCCCTCTCCGGATGCTGCCGGACCAGGTCGGCCGCCTCTCGCCCGCCGACGACATCGTCGTCTACTGCAAGATGGGAGGACGCAGCGCGCAGGCCGCGCGGTTCCTCTCCGAATCGGGATATCGGAAGGTCGCGAATCTCGCGGGCGGCGTCGACCAGTGGCTCCGCGACATCGGTTCGTAGTCCGTGCGTTGCGGCGCCTTCCCGGTCGTTGCGAGAGCGGCGCAGTCACGCCTCGGCGGCACGATCTCCGAAACCGTGAAACCAATCGTCGAGGCGTTCGTTAGAATCACCGAAGGAAGGGGAGGCCAAGCATGAGTCGAGTCCGCGTCCTGGTCGGCACCCGCAAAGGAGCGTTCATCCTCACTTCGGACGGGAAGCGCGAGAGCTGGGACGTCGCCGGTCCGTTCTTCACGGGCTGGGAGGTTTACCACCTGAAGGGCTCGCCCGCCGATCCGGACCGCCTCTACGCCTCGCAGACGAGCGGCTGGTTCGGGCAGGTCATCCAGCGCTCGCACGACGGCGGAAAGACGTGGGACACGCCCGGCGGCGGCCCGACGATGAGCCCGGAGGGGATGCCGCAGGGGGAGAGCAACAGGTTCGTCTACGACGATTCCCCCGAGACCGGCAGGCCCCTGACGACGCACCAGCATTACGACGGCACGCAGCGCCCCTGGGAGTTCAAACGAGTATGGCATCTCGAGCCTTCGCTCGACGATCCGAACACCGTCTACGCGGGTGTGGAAGACGCCGCACTCTTCAAATCGACCGACGGCGGTGCGAGCTGGAAGGAGCTCCCCGGGCTCCGCGGCCATGGGACCGGTCCCCGGTGGCAGCCGGGCGCGGGCGGGATGTGCCTGCACACGATCATCCTCGATCCGAAGAATCCCGGCCGGATCTTCACCGCGATCTCGGCGGCGGGCGTCTTCCGGTCCGACGACGGCGGCGCCGCGTGGAAGCCCGTGACGCGCGGCCTCAAGTCCCAGTTCCTCCCCGACCCGGGCGCGGAAGTCGGCCACTGCGTCCACCGCATCGCGATGCACCCGTCGCGGCCGAACACGCTCTTCATGCAGAAGCACTGGGACGTCATGCGGACCGACGATGCCGGCGAGAACTGGCGCGAGGTGAGCGGGAACCTTCCGACCGACTTCGGTTTCGTCGTCGACGTGCACGCCCACGAGCCCGAGACGGTTTACGTCCTCCCGATCCAGAGCGACTCCCACCATTTCGTCGCCGAAGGTAAGCTCCGCGTCTATCGCAGCCGCGCGGGCGGGAACGAATGGGAGGCGCTGACGCGGGGCCTCCCGCAGAAGGACTGCTACGTCAACGTGCTGCGCGACGCGATGTCGGTCGATTCGCTCGACCCGTGCGGCGTGTACTTCGGAACGACCGGAGGGCAGGTCTACGTTTCTCCCGACGCCGGCGACTCCTGGGCGCCGATCGTCCGCGATCTGCCCGCGGTGCTCTCCGTCGAGGTTCAGACGCTCGCATGATGGTCCGGGTGACGCTTCCGCCGAACCTCCGCGACCTCGCGCGCACGGGTCCCGAGGTGTCGGTCGAGGTGGCGGGGGAGGCGACCCAGCGCGCGATCCTCGACGCGCTCGAAGCCCGTTACCCGATGCTGAAGGGGACGATCCGCGACCACGTCACGCAGAAGCGCCGGCCTTTCGTGCGCTTCTTCGCCTGCGGCGAGGACTACTCGCACGAATCCCCCGACGCCCCGCTCCCCGCGAGCGTCGCCGACGGCTCGGAGCCGTTCCTCGTCGTCGGCGCGATCGCGGGCGGCTGAGCGCCATCCGCGCGGCGCGCTCCGCCGGGGCCGCGCGGCCTTCCCCGGCGCGATCCTCCGGAGCGACGCCGTCCGGAGGAGCGCCGCGACGAGGGATCTGCTCGGCTCCTGCCGTACCGCCGGCGCCGATCATCTTCGCGCGGCCGCGGTGCTGATTCCGGCATTTCGTGCGTTGCGAGGCGCGGTTCGGAAAGGATCTCGAGGCATCGGCATCTCGCGGGATCGGCGCGGAAGTGGTCCGATCGCTCGTCGAAAGCTACGGCGCAAGGAGGCGAAGATGGGAAGCATCGTGAGGCCCGAAAAACGGCGTGCGGGGAGAATCCCGCTCTTGGCCTTGGCTTCCGTGCTTACCCTGCTGCTTCTGGCCGGATGCTCTCGCAAGGAAGCGTCCGCGCCGGAAGCCCGGCCGGCGACGAGCGCCGCGACGACCGAGTCCGCGGCTCCGGCGACGACCGAACCGACGGCCGCCGAGCCGATGCCCGGAACGATTCAGTCCGCTCCGACGACTTCAGCAATTCCTCCCAGGGCGAAAACGCCTCCTCCTCCGGCGCCCGAACGCGCGCAGGGCCTGCTCGACGCTCCGGGAAAGAGCGCCACGCCGTCATCGCCGTCTCCGACACGGCCGAGTGATCCGCAGCCGGCGGCGAGCGAGCCGAGTCCCGCGCCGGCTGCCGTCCCCGCGCCTCCCGAGAAGGCCGCCTCGAAAGTCGACGATCCGGGCGGAACGGTCGCGGTCGCGTCCACCCATGCGAGCGCGACGCGGATCGGACCCGAGAAGTGCAAGATCTGCCACAAGCTCCAGTTCGCTTCCTGGTCGGAGGGCCCGCACGCCCGGCGATCTCCGCCGCTCGACTGCGAGAACTGCCACGGCCCGGGGAGCGAGTACAAGACGCTCGCCACGATGAAGGACCGGGAGAAGGCCAGGGCCGCGGGCCTCGTGCTGCCGGACGCAAAGTTCTGCGCGACGTGCCACAAGCGCGACTGGAAGAGCGACATGCTCTCGAAGGCGCACGCGCACAAGGCGAAGGCCTGACCTTCATCACGGGCGGGGGGGCGACGGCCCGGGCCCGGAGAGCGCGGCCTCACGCCCGGCGGGCCTTTCGTCGATATGATGGGGATCGAAGGAGCATCCGAATGAAAAGATTTCCTCTCGCCATCGCACTGGCGGTGGCCCTGGCCGGCATTCCCGTTTCCGCGCGGGCGGCCGACTCGAACGAGGCGGCCATCAAGGAGCTCAACCAGGATTTCGTGACGGCGTGGAACGCCCACGACCCGAAGAAAATGGCGGCCGCCTGGGCCGAGGACGTCGACCTCATCAACCCCTTCGGCGTGAAGTGCGGCAACCGGGCGGAGGTCGAGAAGCTCTTCGAGAAGGAGCAGTCCGGCGTGATGAAGGCGAGCACCTACAAGATCGACTCGTTCGCGCTCCGGCGCGCGTGCGACGACGTGATGGTGGGAGACTGGGAATCCACGGTCACCGGGATGATCGACCCCGACGGGAACGCTCTGCCGCCGTTTCACCACCACGTGACCGCGGTGTACCAGAACCGCGGCGGGCATTGGACGGTGACGCTCGTTCGCGCGTTCCAGCCCCTGCCGCCTCCCGGGGCCCCGTCGAAGTAGCCTTCAGCCCCGATCCGTCCATTCACGTGCCGGATTCGCCCGGCACGTGCCGTTTTCAGGCCGTGCTCACAGCCATCGGAAAAAGGGCTGCTCGAATACACCGGGCTGATGTTGATGCCGCCGATGATGGCGACCTTGCCGTCGACGACGAGGATCTTGCGGTGATCCCGATGGAGCCATGGCGATGACAGGAATCGCGGACAAAAAGAGAGGCCCCTCGTGGGGCCTCGTCGGGCAGCGAGCGCTTGCGCGCCCGCCAAGACGTGATCAGCGGGCGTAGCTCGAAACGGTGTCGTAGGTCTCGACCTTGGGAGCGCCGTCGAGAAATACGTTGAGCTTCGAGAGGACCTGCGGATAGGTCAT
>DATFVB010000345.1 GCA_035260525.1 Thermoanaerobaculia bacterium | reverse complement strand
TCAGAACGGGGACGAGCGGCCGAAGGGCCGCGACCAGCCTCCGAACGTTGTCCGGATTGCGCGAGTAGACGACATCGACGTCACGCGTCGGGTGGATCGATCCGTGAGCTGCCGCCGCCATTCCGCCGACGAGGATGAAATCCACCGATTGCTGCGAGAGTGCCTCCAACAACCCTCGGAAATCGGTCAACGAAACGACTCCCGGCCGGATTTGGAGAGCTCCTCGGCGAACCGCGAGAGCTCTTCCATTTCGCGGATCCGCTCGGAAGGGGTCAGGCGCAGCGCCTCTCGAAGCAGCGTCCGGTCGACGTCCTTTTTGTAGAGCTCGACGACGTCGTCGATCGACGACCGTTCCGCCGCAGTCGCACGTGGACTGTCCATCGATGAAATTGTACCGCCGGGACGCTCCGGTACGATGATCCGCACGTGGCGCATCGACTGATCCTCCTCGGCGCGAGCAACGTGCGGCGCGGACTTCCGACGGCCGTGCAGACCGCGCGCGCCGCGTGGGGGCCGAACCTCGAAATTTTCGGCGCGTTCGGGCATGGACGCTCGTACGGCGCGCGGAGCTGCATCCCGTTCCGGTGCCTCCCGGGGATCCTCGAGTGCGGGATCTGGGACGCGCTGCCGGAGGGCGGCGAAACCACCGCCGTCGTGACCGACGTCGGCAACGACGTCGTCTACGGCGCTGCCGTCCCGGCGATCCTCGGCTGGGTCGGCGAGTGCCTCGCGCGCCTCGCCGCCCGGGGGGCCGCGATCCGCGTGACGGGGCTTCCGGTCGCGCGCCTGCGCCGCGTCTCGCCCGCCGAGTACCTCTTCTTCCGGACGCTCTTCTTCCGCGGCTCGCGCGTCCCGTGGCGAAGGGCGATCGACGCGGTCGGCGAGGTGGACGCCGGTATCCGGCGCCTCGCCGCCGCTTCCGGAGCCGCGATCGTCGAGCTTCCGGGCGAGTGGTACGGCGCGGACCCGATCCACATCCGGCGAAGGAACCGGGCGACCGCGTGGGCGCGGATCCTCGGCGTCGCCAACCTCTCCGCGCCGATGCCGCTCCGCGAAGCGCTCCGGCTCCGCGCGGCGGCGCCCGACGTGCGGTGGCTCGCCGGCGTCGAGCGGCGGCGGCGCCAGCCGGCGTTCGCCGCGCCGGACGGCCTCCGCGTGGCGCTCTACTGAGCGAAGACCCCCGCGCCCGTCATCCGGCAGACCTCCGGGTCCCCCGATTCGAGTCCGCGCTTGAGGGCCTCGGTCCGCTGCGCCGACGAGCCGTGGGTCCACGACTCCGGCTGCACGCGCCCGGTCGACATCCGCTGGAGCGTGTCGTCGCCGATCGCGGCGGCGGCGCGAAGGCCTTCCTCCGCGTCGCCGGGCTCGAGCAGACCCCGCCGGGCGCCGCGGTTGCCCCAGACGCCCGCGAAGCAGTCCGCCTGGAGCTCGACGGCGATCGACGCGGTATGCCCTCGCCCCTCCGGCATCAGGCCCAGCAAGTTCTGGACATGGTGGCCGATCTCGTGGGCGATGACGTAGGCGCGGGCGAAGTCGCCCGGCGCGCCGAAGCGCTGCGAGAGCTCGCGGAAGAAGGAGAGATCCAGATACACCTTCGCGTCCTCCGGGCAGTAGAACGGGCCGACGGCCGCCGACGTCATGCCGCAGGCGGAATCCACCTCGCCGTCGAAGAGGACGAGCTTCGGCAGCCGGTAGTGCCGGCCGTGCTCCTGGAATACGTGCGTCCACGTATCCTCGGTGTCGGCGAGGATCACCCGGACGAACTTCGTCTCCTCGTCCTCGGCGGCCGGCGGGCCTCCCGGCGTCGCCGGCGCGGATTGCGCCGACGGGGTGCCTTGCGGCGTCGACGACGTCAGCATCTGGAGGATCTGGAGCGGGTTGTGTCCCGTGAGCAACCCGATGACGATCGCGATCACGACGACGCCGATTCCTCCTCCGGCGATGTGAACCGGACCGATGCCGCGCCGATCCTCGACCTCGTCGCTCTCCCGTCCCCCCATCCAGCGCATGACGTCTCCTCTCTGCTTCCGGGCCTCTCACCGGCCGGAGCGAATGCGATGCCAGAAGGTCAGACCGGCGGTATCACTCCGTCCTCCTGCGCGAATTCGTAGAACCGCTCGAGACCCGAAAGGTCTTCCGGACCGAGCTCGTAATGGAGGCAGTGCCGGAGATAGTCCTCGACCATCGGACGGGAGAGCGCCGCGTTTCCGCGAACCCGGGCGGTCTCGATCTCCGCGTCCACCATCGCGTCGAAGCCGGCGGCCGACGCGCGATGAGAATCCCGCAGGGCCGCCTCGAGCGCCGGCGACCACGATCCGCGGCGCACCGCCCAGAACGCGAAGACGAACGGGAACCCCGTGAGGCTCCGCCACTCGGCGGCGAGGTCGAGCACGACGCGCCCGAGCTGGCTCGCCTTCAGCGCGGGATCCCCGATGACGAGCTCGGCGTCGGCTTCCTCCCGCACGATTTCCGGAACGATGCCGTAGCGCCGCTTGAGCAGAATGCGGACGAGCGCCGCCGACGTGCGCGACGCGGGGTCGAGCTTCAGCCGCCGGATCTTCTCGCGCGAAACCTTCGACACGAGGAGGACCGAGCGAACCTCGGAGTCCGCCGCGATCCCGAGCCCCTCGACCCGGACGAGATCGGGAATCCGCCGGAACTCGATCGACGGGATCAGGCCCGCGTCCGCCCGCCCGTCCCGGAGCTTGTCCGCGCAGACCGACGGCATGTCGCGGGAGACCTCGACCCCGGCCGGAGGATCCGTCAGCAGCCCCCACGTGAGCGGCCGGGCGTTCAGGAAATCGACGACGGAGATCTTCACGGGAGGAGGATATTACGCGTCGGAAATCGCACGGCGGCCCTCGATATCGCCGCGGTCGCTTCCCGCCGTCGCCGAACCCTACGGCGCGACACACGGCTCTCACGCAACGACGATGGGAAATCTCGGTGGGAGAAACGCGAGCGTCCCCGGCGGCTACCGGGCTTTTCGCATCGCGGGGGACCCGCCGCGAAGTAACCGAGCGGCGGTCCCGCGATGCGGGAGCGGAAGCGTCGGCGAGGGGGTCGCGAGCGGCGCGGTCGAGTCGCTCGTTCGACGAGCCGCGTCGCCGCGACGAGCCCCGGTTCCCCGAGCCAGCTCCCGCGACGGCGTACCGGGGCGTACGTTAAGCCCGCCGGCGGACCGCATCAAGGGTCAAGCGCCGCCAGACGCGAGCGCGCGCACCCACAGGCCGCCGGACCCCACAGGCGTACCGGGGCGTACGTCGGAGGGGTACGGCCGGCCGAGGACGCGCGTATTCGCTCGATGTATGGCGGCGCTGGCTATCCCTGAGACATCATGTTCAGGAAGTCCGCGTTCGTCTTCGTCTTGTCGAGCTTGTCGATCAGGAGCTCCATGCCTTCGACGGTCGAAAGCGGGCTCAGGACCTTGCGCAGCACCCACACGCGGTTGAGCTCGTTCTTGTCCAGCAGCAGCTCTTCCTTCCGCGTGCCCGACTTGTTCAGGTCGATCGCCGGGAAGACTCGCTTGTCCGAAAGTTTCCGGTCGAGATGGACCTCCATGTTGCCCGTGCCCTTGAACTCCTCGAAGATCACGTCGTCCATGCGGGATCCCGTGTCGATCAGCGCGGTCGCCATGATCGTGAGCGAGCCGCCCTCCTCGATGTTGCGGGCCGCGCCGAAGAAGCGCTTCGGCCGCTGCAGGGCGTTGGAGTCGACGCCGCCCGAGAGCACCTTGCCCGACGGGGGCACGATCGTGTTGTAGGCGCGCGCGAGGCGCGTGATCGAATCGAGCAGGATCACGACGTCGCGCTTGTGCTCGACGAGCCGCTTCGCCTTCTCGATTACCATCTCGGCCACCTGCACGTGGCGCGTGGCGGGCTCGTCGAAGGTCGAGCTGACGACTTCGCCCTGCACCGAACGCAGCATGTCGGTGACTTCCTCGGGGCGCTCGTCGACCAGCAGGACGATCAGCACGACCTCGGGATGGTTCGCGGTGACCGCGTTCGCGATCGCCTGCAGGATCATCGTCTTGCCGGTCCGGGGCGCCGCCACGATCAGCGCGGTCGCCATGATCGTGAGCGAGCCGCCCTC
>DATFVB010000344.1 GCA_035260525.1 Thermoanaerobaculia bacterium | reverse complement strand
CGGAAGGACCGTGCTCGACCTCGACGAAAACATCGTCTTCTACGCCGACCCGGAGCCCGCGGCCGTGATCGAGGCCGAGCGCAAGGCGCGCGGCCTCGCCGACCGGACGGTCGTTCGCGTGGTGGCCTTCGAAGACATTCGAACCCACGCTCGTCTCGGCCGGACCGCCGAGGCGGCGCGCGGCCGACCCATCCGCAACGCCAATCCCGACAAGGACACGCCCCTCTACCGGCTGCTCACCTGGTCGAAATTCGAGGCCCTGGCTCGTACGATCG
This sequence comes from Thermoanaerobaculia bacterium, assembly GCA_035260525.1. Taxonomy (NCBI): domain Bacteria; kingdom Pseudomonadati; phylum Acidobacteriota; class Thermoanaerobaculia; species Thermoanaerobaculia bacterium. Next base: position 3,819 of record DATFVB010000344.1, on the reverse strand, counting down.
ACGCCTCGCCGTTTCCGATGGAGCGGGCGGCATGGCTCGATTTCGGCATCGGCCATGTCGCGCGCGCCAAATACTGGCCGGTCGAGCGACCCTTTCGCCGGCTGTCCCGGCGCATCCGGCTCCTGCGGCTGCGGCCGTTCACCGGCGCCTCGCTCGGAGAGCCCGACGAGTACTTCTCGTTTCTCCGCGGGTTGGTGGGCGGCGGCTTGATCGGCGGCGGCCCGGCGGAAGTGAGCTGGCTCTGCGACCGCGTCTTCGAGGAGGTGGACCGGGCGCTCGCCGATGGATGGGCCCCTCTGGAAGAGCAGGTCATTCCGCTCATCGCCGCGCGCGACCCGGACGCTTTCGAGTTCTACGCGGGAGATTATTCGCACATTCTCGACAACTACTTCCGGCCCCACGGCTCGGCCGAGAATCTCCTCTTCCAGTTGCGCGTCTATCGAAAGGCCGGCGAGCTCGCCGCCGCCCGGCGCCTCGGCGGGGAAATCGTCGCGAGCCTGGATGAGGGCTGCTTCGACGCGGATTCCGCGACGACCGCGGCTCTGGTCGGCGAGCTCGCGCTCGTGAGCGGCTGAAGGTCGGGCGCCGCACATCTCGACCGCTCGTGGCAAAAGTCTTGCTACTCTTCCGGCGATTGCCCATCACTCTCCAACGGAGGCGTTCATGAAAAGGATCGGAGGTCGGTTCAGATTCTTTCCCCACGTTCTCGTCGTCGTCGCCGTTGCCGGCGTCTGGTGGCGAGCCGCGGCCGACCCGAATGCCGGAGCGCCGGGCGAGCGGCCTACCCTGGCGGCGCATATTTCTCAGGCGGACATCGATGCCGGGAAATACGCGTTCGCCCGCCTCTTCGACCTCGGACAACTGTTGTTCGAAGAGCCCTTCAACCAGCTCGACGGCGCCGGACGGCCCGGCGCGACGGGCAACAGCACGCCGACCCGGCGTTCCGACCCTTCTCCCCGGTTCATGCGCACGTCCGGTCCCGAGGCGATCTCCTGCGCCGGCTGCCACAACCAGCCGTTCGCGGGCGGCGCGGGAGACTTCGTGGCCAACGTCTTCGTGCTCGCGCAGAACCTCGATCCGGTCACCGACAGCGTCGGGGCGGCGACCTCCGACGAGCGGAACACTCTCGGCATGAACGGATCCGGAGCCATCGAGATGCTCGCGCGAGAGATGACGGCCGAGCTCCAGGCGGAACGCGCCGGCGCCGTGTCGCAGGCGAAGGCCTCCGGCTCCGTCCGGACCGTCACCCTGGCGTCAAAGGGCGTTTCCTTCGGATCGCTGGCCGCGCATCCCGATGGGACCGTCGACACTTCGGGGGTCGAGGGCGTCGACGGGGACCTCGTGATCAAGCCGTTCTCCCAGAAAGGGGTCGTGGTTTCCCTCCGCGTGTTCACGACCAACGCGTTCAACCAGCATCACGGCATGGAAGCCACGGAGCGGTTCGGCGTCGCGTGCACCGGAACCGACGATTTCGACGGCGACGGCGTGAAAGACGAGCTCTCGACGGGAGACATCACGGCCGCCACGCTCTTCCAGGCGGGCCTCGGGGTCCCCGGGCAGGTGCTTCCGGACGATCCCGCCCAGCGAGACTCCGTGTCGCGCGGGGAGCTGCTTTTTTCGCAGATCGGATGCGCGTCGTGCCACGTACCGCAGATGACCCTGCAGCATCCCGTCTATTCCGAGCCCGGCCCGTACAATCCCATCGGGAACCTGCAGCCCGCCGGCGTCTCGCAGCCGTTCACGATCGATCTCACGCGCGACCTGGTAGGGCCGAACCTCGAGCGCCAGCCCGACGGGACGGCGATCGTGCGCGCCTACACCGATCTGAAGCGCCACGTGATCTGCGACGACCAGCATCCGCACTTCTGCAACGAGCAGGTCGCGCAGAACGGCGTCCCACCCGACGAGTTCCTGACGCGCAAGCTCTGGGACGCAGGGAACACGGCGCCCTACGGACACCGGGGAGACATCGACACGATCGGAGAGGCGATCGCCGACCACGGCGGCGAAGCGACGGCCGCCCGCGACGCGTTCGCCACTCTCCCGTTTCCGAGCCAGGCGGACCTCTGCCTCTTCCTGAAATCCCTCCAGGTGCTTCCGATCGGCGTCCGCCTGCCGAGAATCACGGGTCGACAGGCCCTCGAGGCTTCGAGCCTCCGCGTTCAGATGTCGCAGGGAAGCGCGCTGCAGAAGCAATGAAGCCGCGATCCGGGCGGCGCTTCTCGATCGCACCGCGCGGCGCGAAGTTTCACAGGGACGCGCCCGCCGGCCGGCGGTTTCCGTGAGCTCGTTCTATCGACTTGCGGACGAAGCGGAGGAGCGGTTCTCGAGGACTCTCGAGGACGGGTTCAGCGCTGGTTGCCGGAGGCGGCCGCGGTTCCGGCCGGTTCGGCCGACTTCGGCGCAGCGGGGGAAGGCTCGGATCCTCCGGCGGGCGTCTGCGGCGCGGTCGCGACGGGGGCGGAGGATGCCGGTGCCGGCTCGATTGCCCTCGACGGCGCCGCGGGCGCGGCATCCGCGGTCGCGACGGAGGGCGCCGGGGTGACGACCGGCTTGCCCAGGGCGGCGAGCAGCGTCGCGCCCGGCTTCTCGATCCCGAGCTCCTTCCGGAGGGCGTCGACGTCAGCCCGAGCGACGTAGCGATCGAGGTTCCGCCACCACGAGGAGTGGTGATAGCCGCCGTCGTCCATCTCGCGGATCGCGTCTTGCTTGCTCCACCCTTCCACGACGACGCGATAGAGAGCGACCAGGGCCCCCGTGCGATCGGCGCCGAGATGGCAGTGGACCACGATCGGACGGTTCGCGGGATCGGCCATGATCCGGAGGGCCTGGAGCACGCGGTCGTCGCGCAGGCCGAACGCCGTCATCGGAACGTGGAAGAGCTTGAGCGCGCTTCCACGGGCGAGGACGTCGTCGCCGGGCGACTCGACGTCCAGCACCGTCTTGACGCCCAGAGCCGCGAGCTCGTGGAACCCGGCGGTTTCAGGCCGGGCGCTGCGGTAGAGGTCCGGCTCGACCCGATAGAGGTTTTCGACGTTCTTCGCCGTGACGGCGACGGCCCACGTGGCGGGCCGTGCCGCCGGCGGGGTGGCAAACGCGGGCGCGAGACACGCGGAGAAAACGAGGAGGAAGGAGAGAACCCGGCGCCTGATCATCGCTTTGAAGGGTAACGCGATCCGGGGTGCGAATCTTCCCGAAATTCCGCCCGGAGGTTTGTTCCGGAAAAATGGTCATCGAGCAAAGTTCTGGTAACGATCGGCCGCGATACCTGCCTATATTCGTTGCATGAAAAAAGCCACGATCGTGGCCGTCGCCGTGCTCGCCGCATCCGCCGCTACGACAGCGACCCCCTCGAAGTGCGGGACGGCACCGACCATCGATTTCATCTTCCGAACCTTTCAGACACACCCGCTCGTCCTCCTCGGGGAGCAGCATCGACGCAAGGAGTTCCACGAGTTTCTGCAGGCCCTTCTGCAAGACCCCCGCTTCCTGAGAGCGATCGACGACGTCGTCGTGGAGTTCGGGAACGGGAAGTACCAGTCGGTCATCGATCGATATGTGTCGGGAGCCGCCGTCGACGACGGCGAACTGCAACGGGTCTGGCGCGACACGACGCAGATCGTCACTTGGGACTCTCCCGTCTATCGCGACTTCTTCCGTTCGGTCCGCGCGTTGAACGCGCGTCATCCGCATCACCCGGTGCGGGTTCTGCTCGGGGATCCTCCGATCGACTGGTCCACCGTCCGGACGGCCGACGACTACGGCCGGTTCGCCGACCGGGACCGCTTCTTCACGAACGTCGTCGAACGGGAGGTCCTC
>DATFVB010000343.1 GCA_035260525.1 Thermoanaerobaculia bacterium | reverse complement strand
CCGGGTCGAGAATCGCCTCCACGTCGTTGCCGGAGCGACGCACCTCTTCGAGGAGCCGGGGACTCTCGAGGAGGTGGCGCGCGAGGCCGTCGCGTGGTTCCTCGGTCACCTCCGGCGATGACGCGGCGAAGGGCGGCGCCGTGATCTTCCGGGATCGCCGCGACGCGGGACGCGCCCTCGGCCGCCGGCTCTCGCGCCGGGCGCGCCGGCCGGACGTCGTCGTCCTCGCGCTGCCCCGGGGCGGCGTTCCGGTCGGCTTCGAGGTCGCGCGCGAGGTCGGCGCGCCGCTCGACGTCTTCCTCGTCCGCAAGCTCGGCGTTCCCGGCCACGAGGAGCTCGCGATGGGAGCGATCGCCGCGGGCGGCGTGCGGGTGCTCCAGGAGGACGTGATCGCGGATCTCGGCATTTCGGCGCCGGTCGTCGAGGCGGCGACGCGCCGGGAGGAGGAGGAGCTCCGGCGCCGGGAACGGGCGTTTCGCCAGGGGCGGCCGCCGGCCGCCGTCGCGGGAAAGACGGTGATCCTGGTCGACGACGGCCTCGCGACCGGCGCGACGATGCGGGCGGCGATCGCCGCGCTGCGCCGGCTCGCCCCTTCCGCCGTCGTCGTCGCGGTCCCGGTCGGCGCGCCCGAGACGTGCGCCGCGATCGCGCGCCTCGCGGACGAGTGCGTCTGTCTCGAGACTCCGCCGGCCTTCTCCGCGGTCGGCTGCGGGTACGCGGATTTCGAGCAGACGACCGACGAGGAGGTGCGCGAATTGCTGGAGAAGAGCGCCGCGGCGGCATGAGTGGGCCTGCATCTCGCCGGGAACCGGCTCGATGCATCCGCCTTCGCCCCTTCTTCGCTGAAGCTTCGGCGGGATGAGTCGGCGAGACATGCCGCCGCGCTTGTCTATCCGGTCAGACGGCGGTGAGTAGGCCAGTGCGACATCGCTGAGGCGCGGTGAGGCGCGAGCCCGACGGGATGCGGGTCGGTCGTGGCGTCCCGAGGCGTACTGTAATCAGTACGTCGCAGGGCGACACGGGCGGCACGCGCCCGGCCGGCTCGATGCATCGACGCGCTTGTCTATTTGACGAGCAGCACCGGGCTCTTCGCCAGCAGCCCCACCTTGTAGGAGAGCGTGCCCCAGTTGTGTCCGACGCGGGCGCGCGAGAAGCGATGGCTGCCCATCACGATCAGGTCTGCGCGCGACGACGACGCGAACCGGAGCGTCTCCTCGAGCGGATCGCCATAGACGATCACGACGCGCACCCGCCGGCCGCGCCGTTCGAAGAGGTCGGTGAACGCACGGGCCTTCGCGCGGGCCATCCGCTCGAGGCGCCGGTAGAATCGCTCGATCCCGGGAAGGTCGCCGTGCAGCCGCTCGATCACGTGGAGCAGCGTCACATCCGCGTCCTCCGGAGCGATCCGCGCAGCCGCGCGCGCGGCCCGCATCGCTTTCGGGGTGAAATCGACCGGAACCAGGATCCGGCGAAACACGCTACTCCGCTTCGAGGTATCGACGCACGAAGTCCGCTTCGGTGAGGATGCCGACGACGCGGCTGCCTTCGACGACCGGGATGCAGCCGATCTTGTTCTCGAGCAGGAGCTCCGCCGCCTCGCGCAGCAACGCGTCGGGCTCGAGCGTGTCGACCTCCGTTCCCATGATCTCCCGGACCCGCTTTCGACCGAGCACGTCGCGCTCGACGGAGAGGGGAGCTTCCGGTGAATCCGCGAAGGCGAAACGCGCGAGGTCCCGCTCGGTCACGAGACCGACGAGGTCGCCCTCGCGGTCCACGATCGGGGCGTGGCGAATGTGCTCGTCGGCCATGCGGTCGGCGAGATCGGCGAGGTTGTCCGCCGGCGAGAACGTCACGACGTTCTCGGTCATCAGGTCGCGAACGAGACGTCCCAGGCGCGAGCTCCGCGTCCTCGGCGCCTGCGGCGCTTTTTCGGAGCGCCGATCGACGGTGGTGGTCATGGCATACCCCTTCCGAGCCTGTCGGCTCGATCGATTCTGGGTCGGGGGCGGACCCCGGGGGGAGATGCGAATGGATCAGGGGCGCCGTGGCCCGGCGGGAGGCCCTACGGCTTCGAGCGCTGTCCGTCGCCCGGCGGGTCGCCCGTGAGCGAGACGCGGTACTGATTCCTTCCCGCCGTCTTGCCTTCGTAGAGCGCGCGGTCGGCCGCGACGAAGAAATCGTGGTGCGTGGAAGCCGCAACGCCGCTCGCGATGCCGATGGTGACGGTCACGGCCGTCGGCGGGGCCCGAAGCACGTCGCGCTCCGCCGTCCTCAGGATCTCGCGCGCGACGCGCTCGGCGGCGGCGACGTCCGCCCCCGGGAGGAGCAGGACGAACTCGTCGCCGCCCCATCGGGCGGCGAGGTCCTCGGTACGCTTGCGGTCGCGGACGATCCGCGCCACGTGCCGGAGCGCCGCGTTCCCCGCCATGTGTCCCCATCGGTCGTTGATCTCCTTCAGCCCGTCGACATCGACGAGGAGGAGCGAAACCGGCTCTCGGAAGCGGTGCGAGCGCGCGACGACGCGAGCGTAGTGCTCCCGAAACAGGCGCCGGTTCGGCAGTCCGGTGAGGTCGTCGCGTCCCGCGAGCTCGCGGAAGCGCTCCCGTCCCGCGCGCAGCCGGTCGGCCCTCGTCCCGGCGACGAATCCGGCGATCCCGAACACGACCGCGGTCCCGAGGAGCTCGTAGGCGTAATAGAAGAGATGCGACCGCACCTCGGCTCCGGCCTGAACGCCTCCGGTCGCGACGCGGATCGCGAGCGCGCCGAGCGGCGCTCCGGTCGCGAGGAGGACCCCGAGCAGGGAATACAGGATCCGGTACCGGACCGAAAGCCGTGAAGGCGCGGAAGGAGCGGGTGCCTCTTCGAACGTCACCTCTCGATCTTACGTCCGCGTCGGGAAGCGGTTCCGAGGGAGTGGATCGCTCAAATGATTCGTTTTCATCAAAGAGACCCGGAGGGTCGCCGGTAGAGTGTCTTGGAAACTCGGAGGCACTCGATGCAGATTCTCAGGCAGCTTCTCGTGGTGGCTCTCTCGGCAGCGGGGATCGCGGTACCGTTCCGCGGCGCGGCGCCGGTGGTCGTCAACAGCCGTCCGGTCTTGCGGACCAGTCCGAAGGCGTATTCGACCAATGCGAAGGAGCATTACCTCACGACGGACCAGTTCGGCTACATCCGGCCGG
>DATFVB010000342.1 GCA_035260525.1 Thermoanaerobaculia bacterium | reverse complement strand
ACGCTCACGGTACGCCTTCGGGCCCGGCGGTCTGTGGGTGCGCGTCTCGCTCGCGTCTGGCCGCGCCTCGCTCCTTCGGCAACTGACTGACGAGTCCCCGGCCATACCCAAGAAGCCGCTGGCGCAGTTCTTGCAATATTTCCATCCCGCTCTGTTTTTGAAAGGAGAGCCCATGAAGAAGATCCTCGGGGTTCTGGTGTCGGTGCTCGTCGGCGTCGCCATGGCGTCGGCAGCCGAGCAGACGTGGCACGGAAAGATCAGCGACAGCATGTGCGGCGCCTCGCACAAGTCGGCGATCGAGCACTCGGGCAAGAAGCTGACCGACCGCGAATGCGTCCAGGCGTGCATCAAGGAGGGTGCGAAGTACGTCTTCGTGAGCGGCGGAAAGGTCTACAACATCTCGAATCAGGATGACCCCGCTCTCGCCGAGCACGCCGGTCATGCCGTGACGCTCAAGGGAGAGATGACCGGAGACACGATCAAGGTCTCCAGCATCTCGATGGGCAAGGCGGCGGGCAAGATGATGAGCAAGGAAAAACCGGCGAAAACCTCGTAGCGTTCGGATCAGCGGGGCGGCCGGCGAGCGCTCGCCGGCCGCTTCCGCTTTTCCCTATTGGCGGGCCAGCTTTTCCAGCGTCGCCCGCGCCGCCTGCCGTTGCGCCTCCTTCTTCGACGTCCCCCTCCCCTGCGCGAAGGCGACCCCGTTCCAGAGGACCTCGATCAGGAACGTCTTTTCGTGATCCGGACCGATCTCCTCGAGGACCCGGTACTCGGGCAGCGGAAGACCCAGCCGCTGAGCGGTCTCCTGAAGGGTCGTCTTGTAATCGTGGAACGACAGGTCCCCGAGGTCGATCCCGTTGATGTCCGGCTCGAACATTCGCGAGATGAACGGAACGACCGCCGGAAGGCTCCCGTCAAGATAGATCGACGCGATCACCGCCTCGAGGGCGTCGGCGAGCAGGGAATCCTTGTTCGCCCCTCCCGAGCGCGCCTCCCCCGACCCGAGCCGCAGGAAGGCCCCGAGGCCGAGGTCCCGCGCCTTCTGCGACAGCGTCGGAGCCGAGACGAGATGCGCCTTGATCTTCGAGAGCGACCCCTCCTGGAGAGCCGGAAATCCCTTGAAGATGAGCTCACCGATGACGAACCCGAGCACCGCGTCGCCGAGGAACTCGAGCGTCTCGTTGTGCTGGGCCCGCGGCATCCGGTTCTCGTTCGAATACGACTTGTGGGTCAGCGCGCGGACGAGGAGAGCGGGGTCGCGGAACGTGTAGCCGAGTTTCTTCTCCAGGACGCTCCACGGCGGGCGGGTTTCCGCCACACTCACGCGGAAGTCCCCCGCGCGTCCAGCAGCGCCGAGACCGCCTCGGCCGGAACGGGACCGCTCACGAGAAATCCCTGCATGCCGTCGCAACCGAAACCGGCGAGGAGCTTGCGCTGCTCTTCGGTCTCGACTCCCTCCGCGATCACGCGCAGGCCGATCCCGTGGGCGAGCGCGATGACGGAGCTGACCAGCGCCCGGTCGGCGCCCTCGCCGGCGAGATCGCGCACGAACGCGCGATCGATCTTGAGCGTATCCAGCGGGAACCGCTTGAGATACGCCAGGGAAGAATATCCCGTTCCGAAGTCGTCCATCGTCAGGCGCACCCCCAGCCCCTTGAGCCGGCCGAGTGTCTCGAGCACCTGATCCGCGTTCTCCATCGCCACGCTCTCCGTGATCTCGAGGTCGAGCCATTTCGGGTCGATCGCGAATTCGCCGAGCGCGTCGGCGATGCGGCGGGCGAGGTCGGGCTGCGAGAACTGCCGCGCCGACAGGTTGATCGCGACGGGCACCCGCTTCGCCCGCGCCTTCTCCCGCTCCTTCCAGTCGAGACATGCCCGGCGCAGCACCCAGGAGCCGAGCGGAAGGATCAGGCCGGTCTCCTCCGCGACGGCGATGAACTCCGACGGGGGGACGACCGCGCCGCCTCGCCGCCAGTAGACGAGGGCCTCGACTCCCGTCACGACTCCCGTCGGCAGAGCGACCTGCGGCTGGTACTGGAGGAAGAACTCCTCCCGGCGGAGCCCGCGGCGGAGCTCGCTTTCGAGCTTCATCCGCGCCTGGGCACGCTCGTTGAGCTCGGCCGTGTAGAGCTGGAACGTGTCGCGTCCCTGCTCCTTGGCGCGGTACATGGCGATGTCGGCGTTGCGCACGAGCGTTTCCGCGTCATCTCCGTCGAACGGATAGAGGCTCACGCCCGCGCTCGCGGTGATGTAGAGCTCCTGCCCCCCGACGGGGAATGGCTGGCGGAACGCGCGGAGCACCTTCTCCGCCACCCGCACGGCATCGGCAATCCCGGCGATCTCGGGCAGGAGCAGGATGAACTCGTCCCCGCCCAGCCGGGCGAGCGTGTCTCCTTCCCGCAGGAGACGCTCCACGCGCGAGGCGACGGCTCTCAGGAGGTCGTCCCCCACGCTGTGGCCGAGCGAGTCGTTGATCACCTTGAAACGGTCCACGTCGAGGAACATGACCGCCAGGCGTCCTCCCGCGCGGTGCGCCTGCGCGACGGCGAGCGTGAGCCGGTCGTTGAAGAGCAGCCGGTTCGGGAGGTCGGTCAGAGCGTCGTGGAACGCCAGATGTCGAATCCGGTCCTCGGCGCGGCGCGCCTCGAGCGCCGCGGCGACGTGCTGCGACACGAACGTGAGGAGCTCCTTCTCGCGCTCGCCGAACGGCGCCGCGCCCGGGCCGCTCGAGGCGACGATGGCGCCGAAGGTCCGGTTGCCCGACCGCAGCGGGACCGCGAGACACGACGAGCCGCCGCGCGCCGCGGCGCCGAGTCGAGGGTCCTCGCCCGACCCGAGACGGACCACCCCGTCGCGCACGACTTCTTCCGTGAGCGTCCGGAGACGGGCTTCCGGGACCTCCTCGCCCGCGCGGTACGGAAAGGACAAGTTCCCGCCCGCCTCGTCGGCGAGCGCGACGGCGAAGCTCCCGGCGGCGATCAGCTCGCGGGTGATCGCGTGCACCCGCTCGAACAGGCGGGGCAGGTCCTCGGCCGCCGCCGTCTCCCCCGCGATGCGGTACAGCGCCGCCCGGAGCTTTTCCGACCGCTCCCGCTCCGTGACGTCCACGAGGGTTCCGGCGATCGCAGGACGTCCCTCGAAGTCGATCCGCGAGCAGAGCACCTCGACGTCGATTTCCGTGCCGTCGCGCCGGCGACCGCGAAACGAATAATGGAGGCTCTCCGCTTCCGCCCCGAGCCGCCGCTCGAGGGTCTCCGCGACGCGGGACCGGTCGTCGGGAACGCTGAGCTCGACCGCGGGCGCGCCAATCAGCTCTTCGGGCCGGCACCCGAAGATCTCGGCGAACTTCGGGTTCGCGTACGCGAAGACGCCGTCCTGGATGATGTAAACCCCGGCGAGGGAGCCCTCGACGAGCGTCCGGTACTTCTCCTCGGCCTCCCGCAGGAGCTTCTCCGCGCGGCGCCGCTCCCCGACGTCGCGCCCGGTCACCACGACGATCGACGGGCGGCCGTCTGCTCCCGGGATGGAGGCGCCGACGCTCTCGATCCAGGCCCAGCCGCCTTCCTTGCGCCGGAGCCGCTGGACGACCGAGGTCGCGCGACCGGTCTCGAGCCGGGTCCGAAAGGCCGCCTGCTGGACCGGGAGGTCGTCGGGGTGGATGAGGTCGAACGCCCGCGTCCCTTCGAGCTCCGCGGGGCTCCAGCCGAGGACGTCGGTGTGGGAGGGAGAGGCGTAGAGGAACTTTCCTTCGGCGTCGACGAGGGCGATCAGGTCGTGGACGTGCTCGGCGAGCAGGCGGAAACGCGCCTCGCTCTCGCGCAGCGCGTCCTCGGCGCGGCGCCGGTCCGTCGTGTCGTGGACGATCGAATACAGGAGGACCCGGCCATCGATCACGACCGGGCCCGAGTGGACGTCGACGTTCCGGATCTCGCCCGACTTCAGGCGATGGCGGAAGCGGAAATGGCTGATCTCCTCGGCCGCCGCCCGCTCCATCTCGAGGCGAACCGCCTCGGTCTCGAGGACGTTGATGTCGGAGATCGCGAGGCCCGCGAGCTCCTCCGTCGAGTATCCGTAGAATTCCGCGGCCGCGGCGTTGGCGTCGACGATCGCGCCCGTCGACGGATCGATCAGGAGCTGGACGGCCCGGCTTCTCTCGAACATCGTCCGGTAGCCGCCCTCGGGACTCGCGCCGATCACGGCGACCGCCGGACGAACAACGCGTCGAAGTTCGACGTCGTCGCCGCCGCCACCTCCTCGAGAGGCACCTCCTTGACGAGAGCGAGACGGCGCGCGGTCTCGACGACGAAGGCGGGCTCGCAGCGCTTCCCCCGGTGCGGCTCGGGCGCGAGGAACGGCGAGTCGGTCTCGACGAGCATCGAAGCGAGGGGAAGCGCCCGGGCCGCGGCGCGGATGTTCTCGGCCGCCTTGAACGTGAGCATTCCGGAGAACGAGATCCGGTATCCGAGCGCGATCGCCCGCTCACCGTACGCTGCATCCTCCGTGAACGAGTGGAAGACGCCCGGGTCGGGACGCCGCGGCTCGGCCGCGAGCGCCTCGAGCATCTCCGTCCCGCTCTCCCGGTTGTGGAGCAGGACCGGAAGGCCCCGTTCCCGGGCGAACGCGAGCTGGGAGCGGAGCGCCCGGATCTGCGCGGGGCGCGGCGAGTGGTCGTAGTGGAAATCGAGTCCGATCTCTCCCACCGCGACCGCCTTCGGGGAGCGCAGGAGCGCGTCGAAGGCCTCGAGCACCCGGTCCTCGTCGAAGTCCTTCGCCTCGTGGGGGTGGATCCCGACGGCCGCCACGACCCCCTCGTGAGCCTCGGCGACCTCGACCGCCCGGCGCGAGTCCTCGAGCGTCGTTCCCGGAACGAGGATCTTCCCGACGCCCGCGTCGCGGGCGCGCGCGATCGCGGCGCTCCGCTCCGCTTCGGAGAGCATCTGCAGGTGGCCGTGGGAATCGCAGATCATTTCACCTTCGTTCCGGGAGGGACGTCCTGTTCCGGCACGAGCACGACCGGCTCGCCCGATTCCGGGAGCGACGCCGCGAGCACCATGCCGTTCGACTCGAGCCCCATCAGCTTCGCGGGCTGCAGGTTCGCGACGATCACGACCGTCTTCCCCACGAGGCTCTCCGGCGAATAGCGCGTGGCGATGCCGGCGACGACCTGCCGCCGCTCGGAGCCGAGGTCGACCTCGAGGCGCATCAGCTTCTTCGACTTCGGCACCGGCTCCGCGGCGACGATCCGCGCGGCGCGGAGCTCGATCTTCTGGAACTCCTCGATCGTGATCTTCGCGCCGGAGGGGGCGGGAGCCGCTTCGCTCATCGGAACCTCGCTCGGAAAGAACTTCTTCGGATCGGCGCGCGGAAACAGCGGCGCCGCGGGGGCGAGAGGACGGCCGGTCGGGAGCCCTCCCCAGGCGAGGGCTCCCGGACCGTCGGCCGGATCCGCGCCGAGCGCCTCGAGCGCCTTCGGGGAAGCGGTCGGGAGCACCGGCGCGAGCGCCGCGGCGGCGATCCGGGTCCCCTCCGCCGAGGCGTAGAGCATGCGGGACAGGCGCTCGGTCTTCCCCTCCTCCTTCGCGACCTTCCAGGGCTGGCGCGAGGCGACGTAGCCGTCCACCTGCTTCAAGAGCGATGCCACGGCTTCCAGCCCGCGCGAGAACTCGAACCGGTCGAACGCCTCGAGGTACGACTCGACGGCGGGGCCGGCGGCGGTCTTGACCTCGTTGTCGTCGCACGGCACCGGGGGTGTGGCGCCATACGTGTTCACGCAGAGGCGCACGACGCGGGACACCGCGTTGCCGAGACCGTTGGCGAGGTCCGCGTTGTACCGCTCGAGGAACGCCTCGTCGGAAAAGCTCGCGTCGGCGCCGAAGACCATCTCGCGCAGCAGGAAGTAGCGCAGGGCATCGGGGCCGAATTCCGCCACGAGCGCGTCGGGGCGGACGACGTTTCCGGTCGACTTCGACATCTTCTTGTCGTCGCGGAGCCACCAGCCGTGCGCCGCGACCCGCGTCGGGAGCGGGAGCCCGGCCGACAGGAGGAAGGCCGGCCAGTAAACGGCATGGAAGCGGAGGATGTCCTTGCCGACGAGATGCGTCCGCTCCCCCGCGGGGTTTTCCCAGTACCGCCGGTACAGCGTCTCGTCGTCGCCGCCGAAGCCGAGCGCGGTGACGTAGTTCGCCAGCGCGTCGAGCCACACGTAGACGACGTGGCCGGGATGCCCGGGGAACGGGATCCCCCACGTCAGGTTCGTGCGCGAGACCGAGAGGTCCCGCAGGCCCGCCTCGACGAACGCCACGACCTCGTGGAATCGCGATTCCGGCACGACG
>DATFVB010000341.1 GCA_035260525.1 Thermoanaerobaculia bacterium | reverse complement strand
CCGGTTCGGGCCGTAGACGGTGAGCTCGACTCCCGTCGTGCCACGCGCGCCGAAGAAGATCTGCGGCCGTCGGCTCTGATGGACGGGCCCGTCGCACAGCACCCAGGCGCCGGTCCGGAGGTCGGCGGCGTAGCGGGCGAGGATCGCCTCGAGGTGCGGCGACCCCGCTTCCTCCTCTCCCTCGAAGAAGAAACGGAGGTTGACCGACGGCCGGATCCCCGCCGCCTCGAGTGCGTCGAGCGCGGCGGCGAAGCCGACGATCGGCGCCTTGTCGTCCGACGCCGATCGCGCGTAGAGGCGCCACTCCGGATCAAGCGGAGGAACCAGGCTTGCGAGCGGAACTTCGGCGGCCCCGGATTCGAGGGTTCCGCGCCGGAGCACCGGAGTAAACGGCGCGCCCGTCCACTGCCGGGGATCGACGGGCTGCCCGTCGTAGTGCGCGTAGAACGTGACGGTCTGCGACGCGCCCGGCGTGTCGATCGCGGCGTACACGGCCGGAGGGGCGTCGGGAACGCGCAGCAGGCGGACGGTCGCCCCGCGCCGCTCGTAGAGGGCCGCGATCGCCGCCGCGTTCTTCTCGATGTCCGCCGTGTCGGTCGCCTTGTTGGGAATCGACAGCAGATCCGCCAGCTCGCGCACGATCTCCGCCTCGTGCGACTCGCGCCACGCGCGGGCGGCGCTCGCCGCGGGAGAGCGCGCGAGTCGGGACGCCGCGGGAGAGCGCGGCGCAGCCGGCGGCGCGGAGAGAAGCGGAGCCGCCGAGAACACCAGGAGCATCGAGCCGAGTCGTTTCATCGAATCCTCCGGTCGCGCTGCGGCGGAGCGGACCGCAGCGGCATCTCGTATATCCGCACCGGCGCGAGCTTCTCGCGAGGCCAGAGCGTCCCGTCCTTGCCGATCGCGCGGAGCTGCGAGTCGCCGACGAGGTACATCACGTCGCCCGCGACGGCGCCGGTCGTCGGCTCCGGGAGCCGCGGATCGTCCTCGGCGAGCGTCATCTCGCCGGTGATCCGGTCCAGCCCGGACGAGAGCGAAAACCGCGCGACGCGGATCGGCGCGTGGCCGTTCTGGATCGCCAGCAGCGCGCCGCGGTCGAAATAGAGCCCGTCCGCCTCGCCGAGCCTCGTCCCGGGGGAATGGCCGAGCTCGCGCCGGCTCTTCGCGACGAGATCCACGACGTAGATCGTTCGCTCGTCGGCGACGAAGAGGGCCCGCTCCTTCGGGTCGATCGCGATCCCGTTCGGATAGACGAGGCGCCCCGCCGGCGCGTACCGCTCGACGCGTCCCGACCGGCGGTCGATGCGCCAGACGCTCCCTTCCTCGCTGTCGGTCACCCAGATCGCGCCGTGCGTGAAGGCGAGGTCGTTGAAGAGGTGTCTCCCGGCGGGCGCGCGATAGACGTGCAGGGTCTTCCCCGTCGCGAGGTCGAGCTCGAAAACGCCGGACTTGCCGAGGTCGGCCGGAACGAAGCCCTCCATCCCGGGACCGTCCACCTCGGAGCAGGCGAGCAGCGTGCGCCGTTCCGGATCGACCTTCATCCCGAGGACGCTCCAGAGGCCGTCCCGGGCCGGCGGGACGAAGTCGCGCACTCGCCCCTCCGGGGAGACCGCGACGATCTTTCTCTTCCGGATGCTGCCCAGATAGAGGGTACGGGTCGCCGGGTCGAACGCGATTCCCTCGGGGATCAGATCCGGCTCGGCAACCGTGGTGAAGAGCTCGAGGCCGCGGGCGGCGGCCCCCGCGCGCGCCGGAGGGAGGACCGCCAGCGCGGCGGCGAACGCTGCGGCGCGAATCCTCACCGGACCTCGGCGGTCGACCCCGGGATCTTCTGCCAGGGCTCGGCGCGCCCGCCCAGGTGCCGCGCGAGGAACTCCTCCGCCCGGCCGAAGAAGTCGAGGTTGTTCTCGGGGCGCTGGAACCCGTGTCCCTCGTCGGGATAGACGACGTACGTGACCGGAATCTTCCTCTTCCGGAGCGCCGCGACCATGCGGTTCGCGTTCTCGATGTTGACGCGGGGGTCGTTGACGCCCTGTCCGATGAGGAGCGGCGTGCGGATCGCGTCGGCGTGGTAGAGCGGCGAGAGCTTCCGGTTGAGCGCGGCGTCGTGCTCGACGTCGCCGATCCGCCGGATCCACCGGTTCTTGACGGCGCCCCAGCCGGCGGGCATCGTCGAGAAGAGCAGGGAGACGTCGGTCGGGCCGACGAGGTCGACCGCGGCCGCGAACATCCCCGGGAGCTCGGTGATCGCGCGGAGCGTCGCGTAGCCGCCGCCGGAGGCGCCCATCACCGCGAGACGTTTCGGGTCGGCGATTCCCTGCGCGACCGCCCACCGCGCGCCGTCGATCGAGTCGTCCTCCATCTTCAGGCCGAACTCGTGGTTCCCGAGGTTCAGGAACTTCTTTCCGAAGCCCGTCGAGCCCCGGAACTCCACCTGCAGCACGGCATACCCGCGGTTGGCGAGCCACTGCACCCAGGGGTCGAAGCCCCACTCGTCGCGCGCCCACGGCCCCCCGTGCGGGAGGAGGACGAGCGGAAGGTTTTTCGGCGCGACGCCGACCGGGAGCGTCAGGTACGCCGGGAGCGTCAAACCGTCGCGGGCGCGAATCGTCACGAACTTCTGCGGCGCGAGCGCGTATTTCGCGAGCTCCGGCTGATCCTCGAAGAGGGGGGTCTCCTTCTTCGCGTCGCGGTCCCACTGGAAGAACGTCAGGGGGCCGTCGTCGACGACCTGCACGACGACCCAGCGCCGGTCGTCCGTGTCCCGGCTCACGACCGCGAGGAAGCCGCGGCGCGTCCGGCCGAGGGCCTCGAAGTCCGCGGCGACGGCCGGGTCGAGGAATCTCCACTCCCGCTTCCCGTAGTCGACGGCCACGGCCTGGAGGCGACCGGTCCCCGGCTCAGTCATCGCGAGCGGCACGACTTCGAAGAGGTCCTGGGCGACGTCGGAGCGCGGGTCCTCAGCGAGCACGGCGAGCGTCTTTCCGGTCGCGGCGTCGATCCGCTCGAGGCGCTGCATGGGGGAATGGAGCGCCGTGACGACGTCGAGCGCCCGGCCGTCCGGCTCGAACCCGGAGATGACGCTCCCGCCGTTGTACTGCCCGAACATCGTCGCGTCCTCGAACGGCATCCGGAGGAGGTCGCGCCACGGCGCAGCGGCGGAGTCGCGGACGCGCACGATCGTTTCCAGGGTCTTCGGGTCGAATGCCGTCGCGGCGCGGATCACGAAGTCCGCGTCCGTCGTCCAGGAAAGGACGTCGCCGGGGTTCTCGGTGTCGAGCCGGACCGCGCCGGTCTCCAGTTCGATCCGGTACATGTCGAAGAGGTCGCGCTTGCGGAGGTTCAGGCCGACGAGGATCTCTCCCGGACGCCGGGCGCTGGTCAGCAGATTCTGGGCGCGCGCCCCCTGGAACGGCGTCAGGTCCCGGACGAGCCGGCCGTCGAGCTCGGCCGAATAGACGTGGAAGTTCTCGTCCCCGTCGGAGTCCTGCTCGTAGAGGACGTGCCGCGAGTCGCCGGCCCAGCGGTAAATGACGACGCCGCGGTGGGGATCGCGCGTGACCGGCCGCGCGCCGGCGCCGTTTTCGCCGCCGACCCAGACCTGCATGACGCCCTTCGCATCCGGGGCGAGGTATGCGAGCTTCGAGGCGTCCGGCGAGATCTGGGGAAATTCTCGGATCGGGTTGCCGAACAGGACGTCGCGCGGGACGAGAGGGGGCAATTCGGCGGCCGCCCCTGCCGCCAGGAACAGAGCGGCCGCGGCGGCGAACGTTCCCGCTCCGGCCTTCATCGTCGTCGTCATCGCCATCTCCCTTCGGGCGGCCGCGCCGGAAGCGGCGAAAGCCGCCGGAGAAGTATGGCCCGGACGCCAGCAATTCAGGAAATTGATTTCTCGAATCGAATAGCCGCGACCCGGCCCAGGGATGATTTCGAGCCGCCATCGAGGAAACCGCGCCTCTATAATGCGCATTCGTGCTCGTCATTTCACCAAGTCATCGCGAATAGGAGGATTCCCTTGCGTTCGATTCGAAGAGCTCCCTGGATTCTTGCCGCCGTCGCCTTGACGCTCGCGTTCTCGGCCGAAGGGGCGAAGACGAAGAAATCGCCGGCGACCGCCGCCGCTCCCGCGAAGACGCTTTCCGACCGTCTCGAGGGGCTGCAGTTCCGCTGCATCGGACCGTACCGCGGCGGCCGCTCGACGGCCGTGACGGGAGTTCGCGGACAGCCCCTCACGTTCTATTTCGGCGGGACGGGCGGAGGCGTCTTCAAGACCACCGACGGCGGGTCCAACTGGGAAGCGATGTCCGACAAGGACTTCAAGACCGGCTCCGTCGGGTCGATCGCCGTCTCCGAATCCGATCCGAACGTCGTCTGGGTCGGAATGGGCGAATCGCCGATCCGCGGCAACGTCTCCAGCGGCGACGGCGTCTGGAAATCGACCGATTCGGGCCATACCTGGAAGAACATGGGGCTCAAGGACACGCAGCAGATCTCGCGCGTCGTCGTCCACCCGCATGACCCGGATCTGGTCTACGTCGCCGCGCTCGGGCACGTCTGGGGACCCAACGCCGAGCGCGGGATCTACCGCACGGAAGACGGCGGGAAGTCTTGGAAGAAGGTGCTCTTCGTCGACGACAAGACCGGCGCCTCGGACCTCTCGATGGACCCGACGAATCCCCGGGTTCTCTACGCCGCGTTCTGGCAGGCCTACCGCAAGCCGTGGACGCTCGAGAGCGGCGGGCCCGGCAGCGCGATCTACAAGTCGACCGACGGCGGCGACACCTGGAAGAAGCTGACCGAGGGCCTTCCTCCCGGAATCTGGGGCCGGGTGGGCGTGGCGGCGTCTCCCGTCAAGACCGGCCGCGTCTTCGCGATCATCGACGCGCAGAACGACAAGGGCGGCCTCTACCGGAGCGACGACTGGGGAGAGAAGTGGACGCGCGTCTCCGACGACCACGGCATCCGGCAGCGCGCCTGGTACTACTCCTGGATCTTCCCCGACACGAAGAACGCGGACGTCCTCTACATCCCGAACGTCGAGTTCTACAAGGTGACCGACGGCGGGAAGACGCTTCAGAAGATGTCCGTTCCGCACGGCGACAATCACGACCTGTGGATCGATCCGGACGACCCGAACCGGATGATCCTCGGCAACGACGGCGGCGCGACGATCACGTTCAACGGCGGCCAGACCTGGTCGACGCAGGACAACCAGCCGACCGCGCAGTTCTATCGGGTGATCACGGACGACCGCTTCCCGTACTGGGTGTACGGCGCCCAGCAGGACAACTCGACGGTCGGGATGCCGAGCGGCGTGCCCGGATACGGCGGCATCACCGCCAACGAGTGGTACGACGTGGGGGGCGGAGAGAGCGCGTGGATCGCGCCCGACCCGCGCAATCCCGAGGTCGTCTACGCCGGCGGATACGGCGGGACGATCACGCGGTTCGACCGGAAGACGCGTCAGTACCGGGAGATCGACCCGTGGCCGCAGCTCGCGAGCGGGAAGGCGACGAAGGACCTCAAGTACCGGTTTCAGTGGAACGCCCCGATCATCGTCTCGAAGCACGATCCGAAGGTCCTCTACTTCGCCTCGCAGAAGCTGATGCGCTCGACCGACGAAGGGCAGACGTGGACCGAGGCGAGCCCGGACCTCACCCGCAACGACCCGGAGAAGCAGCCGGCCTCCGGCGGTCCCGTCTCGCACGACGTCACGGGAGTCGAGGTGTACGACACGATCTTCGCGCTCGCGGAATCGCCGCTCGAGGCGGGAGTCCTCTGGGCGGGTTCCGACGACGGGCTCGTCCACGTCACGCGCGACGATGCGAAGACGTGGCAGAACGTCACGCCGAAGGGGATGCCGCAGTGGATCCGGATCAACGCGATCGATGCGTCGGCGCGCGAGAAGGGCACGGCGTACATCGCCGCGACGATGTACCAGTTCGACGACAACCGGCCCTACCTCTACAAGACGGCCGACTACGGGAAGACCTGGAAAAAGATCGACTCGGGGATCCCGGACGGCGCGTTCACCCGCGTCGTCCGCGAGGACCCGGCCCGGGCGGGCCTCCTGTATTGCGGGACCGAGAGGGGGCTCTACGTCTCGTTCGACGACGGGGCGTCGTGGCAGCCGTTCCAGCGGAACCTGCCCGCGGTGCCGATCACGGACCTCACGGTGAAGAACGGCGACCTCGTCGTGGCCACCCAGGGGAGAGCGTTCTGGATTCTCGACGACCTCGATCCGCTCCGCCAGTGGAGCGACCGGATCGCCCCCGAGGCGGTCTATCTGTTCCCGCCGCGACCGGCCGTGCGGATCCAGATCGAGACGCCGGACGAGGAGAACGAGCGGCCCGAGCCCGTCGGCAAGAACATGCCGGCCGGCGTGCTCATCGACTACTGGTTGAAGGACAAGCCCGCCGACTCGTCGAAGATCACGCTCGAGATCCTGTCGGGCGGCACGGTGATCCGCAAGTTCGACAACGCGAAGAAGGACGAGACGAAACCGGAGGGAACCGAGGACGCCGCGACGGAGGCGCAGAAGGAGAAGAAGCTCGCGCCGAAGGAAGGGCTGAACCGGTTCGTGTGGGACATGCGCGTGCTCAAACCGACTCTCGTCCCGAAGGCCGTCTTCAACGAGGGGGACAAACGGCCGCCGAAGGTCGCGCCGGGCACGTACCAGGCCCGGCTGACCGTGGACGGGAAGATCTTCACGCAGCCCTTCGAGGTGAAGGCGAATCCGGCGGTCGGCACTTCGGCGGCGGACCTCAAGGCGCAGTTCGACCTCCTCGAGAAGATCCGCGACGGCCTGTCGCAGACGCACGGGACCGTCCTGAAGATTCGGGACCTCAAGGCGCAGATCAAGAGCATCGATGAGCACGCCGAGAAGAGCGGGAAGGGGAGCGCGATCGGGCCGAAGGCGAAGGCGCTGACGAAGAAGCTCTCCGGGATCGAGGAGAAGCTCATCAACCCCGAGATCAAGTCGAACGAAGACGATCTGAACTTCGTTCCGAAGCTCGACCACGATTTCACGAGCCTCGCCGGCGAGGTCGGGTCGGCCGACGCGAAACCGACGGATTCGGAGGAGAAGTACTACCTGGTCCTGAAGAAGGAGCTCGACGGCGTGCTCGCCGAGTTCCAGGATGCCGTGGATCACGATCTCGCGGATTTCAACCGGACCGTCGAGCAGGAGAAGCTCGCGCCGGTGATGGTGCTGCCGAAGGTCGGCGAGGAGAGCTGAGAGGCCGGTGCGGCGATGCATCGAGCCGGGCGGGCGCGTGCCGCCGGCCGTCGCCACGACGTACGCTCGTCGGTACGCCTTAGGCGCCGGCCGGCGGCCCGCATCCCGTCCGCCTTCGCCGAGGCTTCGGCGGATCGAAGCGAGGACACCGCCTTCCGAGCCAAGAAACGTCATCGGCGATCGATCCGCCATAGCTCGTGAGAGCGACGGCGGACCGGGCTCGCGCCTCGCCGC
>DATFVB010000340.1 GCA_035260525.1 Thermoanaerobaculia bacterium | reverse complement strand
CGTTCCCGGCGGGCGCGGATTGACTCCATCCGGGATTAATCCTAACCTAGCAGGCGACTGATGCGAATGGATCGGTCTCGTTGACCCGGGAAAAAGCCCTCCTCGTCGGCGTCGTCACCCGCGGCACTTCCCGCTCCGAAGTCGAAAGGCACTTGGACGAGCTCGAGCGGCTCGCCGACACGGCGGGCATGGAAGTCGTCGGCCGCGAGATGCGCGAGCGGTCGACGATCGACCCGGCGACGTTCATCGGATCGGGCGCGGTCGAAGAGATCTCCGGCGCCGCCGCGGCGCTCGGCACGGACCTCGTGATCTTCGACGACGACCTTTCTCCCGGCCAGGTCCGCAACCTCGAGAAGGCCCTGCCGCGCGTCACCGATCGCACGGGGCTGATCCTGGAGATCTTCAACCGGCACGCGCGCACTCGCGAGGCGCGCACTCAGGTCGCGCTCGCGAGCTACGAGTACCTCCTGCCGCGGCTGACCGGCAAATACAAGGGCCTCTCCCGGCTGGGCGGCGGCATCGGCGGGCGCGGAGCGGGCGAGCAGCAGCTCGAGCTCGATCGCCGCAAGATCCGCCACCGCATCTCGCTTTTGAAGAAGGACCTCGCGAAGATCGAGACGTCGCGGCGCGTCCAGAAGCGGGGCCGGCGCGACTCCTACCAGGTCGCGATCGCGGGATACACGAACGCGGGGAAGACGACGCTCTTCAACCGCCTGACCGAGAACGCCGCGCTCGCCGCGGACCGCCTCTTCGCCACACTCGACGCGCGCATCGGGAAGATCCGCGGCACCGGCATTCTCGTCGTGGACACGGTCGGCCTCATCCGGAAGCTCCCTCCCGGCCTCGTCGCTTCGTTCCGGTCGACGCTCGCGGAGATCCGCGACGCCGATCTCGTCCTCCATGCCATCGACGGCTCCTCCGAGTGGGCCGACGAGGAGAAGCGCGTCGCGGAAGACACGTTCGCGGAGCTCGGCGTCGAGCCGGGCAAGGTGCTTCCCGTCTACACGAAGGCGGACCTCGTCCCGCGGCGTCGCCCCAGTCTGTGGGTGTCCGCGGCGACCGGCGAGGGCATCGATCGGCTGATCGACGAGATCGAGAAGCGCCGCGCGCCCGACGAACTGGAGAGGACGCTCCGCATCCCGTACGCCGATTCCCGCGAGATCGCGCGGGTGCGCGCCCGGACGAAAGTGCTGTCGGAGAAGGACGAGGGCGACGCCCTCGTGCTCCGCATCTCCGGACCACGCCGGCAGCTGGACATGCTCGCGGAATACGAGATTCCGCGGTAAGGACTGTCGGTTCCGCGGTCCTCCTCGCCCGGGCGAGATGAAAGCTTCGATCCCGCATTCTGGCCTTCGTCATCGCGAGGCCGCAACGCGGCCGTGCGATCTCACCCAAGGGATATTGCGAGGAGCAGCCTGCCGCGCCGTGGCATACGGTGGAGCGCCGGGGAACCCGTGCGATAGACTCGGCGCGTTCGGAAGCGCAGGAAGTCTGGTGGCTTCCGCGGACTTCAAATCCGTTTGAATCGCGGCTCAGCCGGGATTGGTGGGTTCGATTCCCATGCGCTTCCGCCATCCGCCTTCGCCGAACCTTCGGCGCGATCGAGCGGAAGAGGCCGATCACCCGCGATAGGAATCGAACCCACAGAGGAGCGCGAGGGAGGCGAAGCCCCCTCGCAACAGCAGCTGGGCCGGCCACGAGGGGCCCAGGCACAGAGGTGGCCGGCCCGATGGCTCGCGCACTGGCGTGCGCAGCGATTGCTCGATCCGCGCGCAAGCGCGGGCGCATTGCGCTTCCCGCTCCGCGGGTCGAGCAATTCCACACGCGGCTTCCACCAGCCTCCTCCGTTTGGCGAAATCTCCCGCATCGCGCCGAACCCCCCCTCTCCCGGCGGGAGAGGGTCGCGGTGAGGGAGCTGGCCGCTGCCACGCGTTCCCGCCTTCGCCAGGGCTTCGGCGGGATCGGGATCGGCGCGTCCCCGGCGTTTCCGCCCCGCCGCCGCACGGGCCCTTCGCCGCGGGATCGACGGGACGGCATTCCGGGTCGATTCCTGCTCTAATTCACCTCTCATGTCGTCGACCGACCTCGAATCGAAGGTCCGCGGTGTCCCCGCGGGGATGGCGTCGGCCGTCCCGTCGGGACGCCGGCTCTTCCTGCTCTGTCTCTCCGCGCTCGGCGTCGTTTACGGCGACATCGGGACGAGTCCGCTGTATGCGCTGAAGGTCTGCTTCTCGGGCCTCCACGCGATCCCTCTGCGACCGGAGAACGTCCTCGGCATCCTCTCCCTCGTGTTCTGGTCGCTCGTCGTGATCGTCACGGTCAAGTACCACGTCTACGTGCTGCGGCTGGACAACCGCGGTGAGGGCGGGATCCTCGCGCTGATGGGTCTCGTGCGCGGCGGGAGGACGGGGCGGCGCATGCGGCTGGGCCTCGTGACGCTCGGCGTCTTCGGGGCGGCGCTCCTCTACGGCGACGGGATCATCACTCCCGCGATCTCGGTGCTCTCGGCCGTGGAGGGGCTGCAGGTGGCGACCCCGGTCTTCGCCGGCGCCGTCGTGCCGATCACGGTCGTGATCCTCGTCGGCCTCTTCCTCTTCGAGAAGCGAGGGACGGCGTCGATCGGCCGGATCTTCGGGCCGGTGATGCTCGCGTGGTTTTCCGTGCTCGCCGTGCTCGGCGTCCTGGGGATCCTTCGCCACCCGGGCGTGATCGCCGCCGTCAATCCCGCCCACGCGGTCGCGTTCTTTGCCCGGAACCGGTTCCACGGCTTCCTCGTCCTCGGCGCGATCTTCCTCGTCGCGACCGGCGGCGAGGCGCTCTACGCGGACCTCGGGCATTTTGGCGAGAAGCCGATCCAGATCGACTGGTTCTCGTTCGTCGGTCCCGCGCTCGTCCTGAACTATTTCGGGCAGGGGGCGCTCCTCATCGTGAATCCCGCCGCCGCGGAGAACCCGTTCTACCGCCTGGCTCCCGGGTGGGCGCTCTACCCGCTCGTGATCCTCGCGACGATGGCGACGATCATCGCGTCGCAGGCGATCATCTCCGGCGCGTTCTCGCTGACGCGCCAGGCCGTCCAGCTCGGTTATCTGCCCCGCGTCCGGATCGTCCACACTTCGCCGGAGGAGATCGGCCAGATCTACATTCCCGGCCTGAACTGGGTCCTCATGATCGCGACGATCGGCCTCGTGCTCGGCTTCCGGAACTCGAACAACCTCGCGGCCGCGTACGGCGTCGCGGTGTCCATGACGATGGTGATCACGACGCTGCTCGCGTACTTCGTCGCGCGCGACCGCCTGCACTGGAGGACGGGCGCCGCATTTCTCGTCACGATCCTCTTCTTCGTGTTCGACCTCTCGTTTCTCGGAGCGAACCTCGTGAAGGTCGCGAGCGGCGGCTGGTTTCCGCTCGTCGTGGCGCTCATCGTGTTCACGATCATGACCACCTGGCGGCGCGGGCGGCGGTTGTTGAACGTCCAGCTCCGGCGGAGGCTTTGCAGCGTCGAGCAGTTCATCGACGACGCGAAGCAGGAGAAGCCGGTGCGGGTTTCCGACACCGGGATCTACATGTCGATGATCCCGGACGTGATCCCGCCCGCGCTGCTCAACAACTTCCGCCACAATCACATCCTCCAGAAGCAGGTCATTCTGCTGACCGTCCTCACCGAGGACGTGCCCCGCGTCCGCAAAAAGGAGCGCGTGCATGTGGAGGCGTTTTCGGACGGCTTCTACCGGGTGGTCCTGCATTTCGGGTTCATGGAGACGCCGGACATCATTCCGATTCTCGAAAAGATCAAGGCGCCGGGCCTCTCGCTCGACCTCTCGAAAGCGACGTTCTTCCTCGGCAAGGAGATGATCCTTCCCTCGGACCGCCCCGGCATGGCGATCTGGAGAGAGAAGCTCTTCTCGATGATGTCGAACAACTCCCGGAGCGCGACCGCGTTCTTCTCGCTGCCGCCCGAGCAGGTGATGGAGATCCGCGGCCAGGTCAAGATCTAGTGTCCGGTCCCGGAAATAACTTCAGCGTTGCGCCTGCGGCTTGCGGACGAGGGCCAGACGCGTCGCGGGAGCAGATGCCGTTCGCATCGGGCCCGCGACGCAACGCCGCCATCGTTCGCAATGTGCGGGCGCCCTTCGGGTTCGGGCGGCGCGGGGCAATCTGCGGCG
>DATFVB010000339.1 GCA_035260525.1 Thermoanaerobaculia bacterium | reverse complement strand
GCTCGACTGGGCGGGCCAGTTCGAGTTCCAGGTCCACGCGAAGAAGACGCTTCAGATCGTTCTCCCGATCGTGTTCGCGGTGATCTTCGTTCTGCTGACCATGACGTTCCGGTCCGCCTCCGAAGCGTCGATCGTGATGCTCTCCGTGATCTACGCGATGACGGGCGGCGTGATCCTCCAATGGCTCCTCGGCTACAACTTCTCCGTCGCGGTCTGGATCGGCTACATCGCGCTCTACGGTGTGGCGGTCGAGACCGGCGTGATCATGGTGATCTACCTCCACGAGGCCCTGGACAAGCGTCTCGGAAAGGGAGATCTGACCCGCGACGACGTCCTGGAGGCGACGCGCGAAGGCTCGGTCCTGCGCCTGCGCCCGAAACTGATGACGGTGTCGGCGGCCATCTTGTCGCTCGTCCCGATCTTCTGGTCGAGCGGCACGGGATCGGAGGTCATGCGGCCGATCGCGGCGCCGATCGTCGGCGGCATGGTGACGTCGACGATCCACGTGCTCCTCGTCACGCCGGTGATCTTCTTCCTCATGAAGGACCGCGCGCGCCGGAAGGGGAGACTTCGGGCGTCCGGGATGAACGCCGCCGGCTAGCCGGCGGCCGTCAGCCGCGGATCTTGTACAGGAGCGCGGCGATCGCGGAGAGGATCAGGAAGAGAGAGAGGAGGAGTCCGCGGCGGCGATAGTCCCGCTCGGCCATCGCCTTGTGGCCGGCCGCCTCGGCGGCGCGGGCCACCGCGAGCCCTTCGTCGGCGTCCTTGCGGACGGCGGCGAGCTGGAGCTCGTGCACGTCCGTGCGCGCCTTCGTGAGCGCTTCCTCGGCGTTGGTGAGGTCGAACTTCTGCTTGGAGACCTCCATCCCGGCTTCGGAAGCGGTGTCGAGAATCTTGTGCGCGGCTTCGATCCGCGTCCGCAGCGCGACGATGTCCTTGTGCATGGCGGTCGTGGCGACGTCGCAGCGGTCGCCTTTCTCGTGGCAGGAGCCGCATTTTCCCGTCGGGCCGGTCCCGAGGAATTCTTCCGTCGGCTGGACGATGTCGTGGTTCCCGTGGCAGGTCACGCAGCCCGGGAGCCCCATGTCCGCGAACGCCCGGGAGTGGGCGCTCTGCTTGAACTTCTCCGCGAAGACGGAGTGGCACGTGCCGCAGACGTTCGCGACGGAGGAAACGGCGGGCGGCGTCGCGCCGTGGTTTCCGTGGCAGGAGTTGCACGTCGGCGCCGAGATATCGCCTTTCTCGTACATCGCCTTCGCGTGAACGCTCGTCATGTACTTCGCGTAGACGTCCGAGGGAAGGTGGTAGGACGCCATGAGCGCCGTGTCGCCGTGACAGGTGTTGCACGTCTTGGCGACCCGCGTCGGATAGACCGGCGAGCGGGTGTCCTTGATCGGGAGGATCCCGTGCGCTCCGTGGCAGCTCGCGCATTCCGCGACGTGCTGGTCTCCCTGGACCAGCATCTGCCCGTGCTTGCTCGTCTTGTACTCGGAGAGCTCGTCGACCCGGAGGGACGGGTTGAATTGCTTCATCAGCCCGGCGTCGCTGTGGCATTTCGCGCAGACCTGCGGGATCTGCTGGTGCGTCGGCTTGCCGATGAATCCTTTCTTCGGGTCGTGCGCCGCGTCCATGTCTTCCTGGGTCGGATCGCCGCCGTGGCAGTTCGCGCAGGTGAAGCCCGCCTTCGCGTGGACGTCTTCTTTCCGGAACGCCTTGGCCGGGGGCGTGAAGGTGTCGTCGTCGAGCGAGAGATGGCATTCCATGCACTGGTTCACCGGCGCGGCGGCGGCCGGCGGCGCGAGCCGGGGCGCGGGGGCGCCGAGAGCGATCACCGCGAGGGGAGCGGCGAGCGCGAGACCGGCGAGCGCTCTGAGAAAGCCTCTCATGGCGCCGCCGCCGTTCCGGGCTGCGGCAGCAGCGCCAGGACCGTGAGAACGAGCGCCGCCACGATGAACAGCGCGCCGATGCGGTTCCACCAGGGGGAGGAGCGCCCCTCGACCGCCTTGCGGTCGAGAAACGGCACGAGCAGGACGGCGAGCCCGATCACGCCGAACCCGACGATGCCGAAGAGCTCTCCCGGGATGCCCGCGATCGTGGCCGGAAAGTACTTGAGCGCCTGGAACATCGACAGGAAATACCATTCGGGGCGGATCCCCGCCGGCGCCGGAGCGAACGGGTCGGCCTTCTTGCCGAGCTCCCACGGGAAGAAGACGCAGAGGACGGCGAGCAGCGCGACGGCCGTGAGCCAGCCCACCATGTCGCGCAGGAGGAAGTCCGGGAAGAACTTCATCCTGCGCACCGAGCCTTCGCGCTCGATCTTCGGCGGCACGCTCATTCCGTGCAGCTGGACGAGATACAGGTGGATGCCGAGCAGGACGGTCGCGGTCGCCGGCAGGATCGCCACGTGGATCCCGTAGAAGCGCGAGAGCGTGGCGCCCGTCACGTCGGAGCCGCCGCGGAGGATCCGCGAGAGGAGCGGACCGATCCAGGGGATCTGCGCCGGAACGTCGGTCCCGACCTTCGTCGCGAAATACGACAGCGTGTTCCACGGGAGGAGGTACCCGGAGAAGCCGAATCCGAATGCGAGGAAGAGGAGGAACGTGCCGGACAGCCAGGTGAACTGGCGGGGCGGACGGTAGGCTTTCTCGAAGTACGCGGAGAGGAAGTGGAGGATCACCACGCCGACGAAGATGTTGGCGCCCCAGGAGTGGATCGACCGGATGAGCCAGCCGAAGGGCACCTCCGCCATGATGTACTGCACGCTCTCGTAGGATTCCGAGGCGCTCGGACGATAGTAGAGGAGGAGGAGGATCCCGGTCGCCGCCTGGACGAGAAAGAGGAAGAGCGCCATTCCGCCGAGGTAGTAGAAGACCATCGAACGGTGGACCGGGACGTCCTTCTTCTCCGCGAAGTGGCTGACGCCCTCCCAGCCGATCGCTTCGAGCGTCCGCTGCCGAAAGCCCGGAGGCTTCTCAGACTTTGCGGACAACGATCTTGTCTCCTCGAACGTTGACTTCGAGCGGGAGCAGGGGGCGCGGCGGGGGGCCGGAAACGTTGCCGCCGTCGGTGTTGTAGACGCCGTTGTGGCAGGCGCACCAGATGTCCGAACGTTCCTTGCGGTACTGCACCGTGCAGTTCAGATGCGTGCAGACGGCCGAAAGAGCCTTCAGCTCCCCGGAGACCGTGCGAAAGACGAGGATCGGCTTGCCGCCGAACGGCACGATCCGTCCCGAGTTCGGCGCGAGCTCCGAGGCCTTGAACGGAAGCTCGAGCTCCGAAAGCGACGGTTCGGACGTGACCGGGGGAACGAGGTACCGGAGCACCGGATAGAGGAACGAGAGGATCGTGGCGCCGAGCGTGGTGCCGAGGAGGCGGGTAACCCACCGCCGCCTCGTATCCAGGAGCGGATCGGCGAGCGGCGGGGGTTCCACGTGCATCGTCGGCCTCGTTCCTTCCGACTTATTGCTTGCCGCCCGGGTAATCCTTCAGCCAGGTCACGTCGACGTCCTTGGCGTTGTGCTTTTCCATCTGGGCGAGAAGCCACTTGCCGCGGTCGTTGAGCTGCTCTTTGGCGTGCTCCTTCTTCGGGAGCTTCTCCGAGTGGCAATAGAGGCAGTTGTTCGCCGGATATCCGGCTTCCTTCGCCTGTTTGACGTAGGCGGGCTTCGCGGAAAGAGACTCGGCGCCCATCACCGCCAGGTAGACCGCCGCTGCCGTTCCCAGGATCTTCTTGGTCGATTTCATCGATCCTCCTTCAAAGCCGCATTTTTTCAGAAGCGCGCCGGAGCGAGATGGTGCAAATGAATCAATTCGACCATTCGCCCCCCGCGGGGGCGGAAACGCCTGCCAATCCGCGGTTTATCATTCGCGGATGATCGCAGCCGAGATCGTCGACGGGGTCGTCCTCCTCCGGATGGACGACGGGAAAGCGAACGCCATCCAGGGCCGTTTCCTCGGGGCGCTCGACGCCGCGCTGGACGAAGCCGGCGACGCCGCGCCGCTCGTGCTCACCGGTGCGCGCCGGATCTTCAGCGCCGGGCTCGACCTCCCCGCGCTCGCCGGCCTGTCCCGGCCGGCCATGGACGAGCTGATGCGGGAATTTCATCGTGTGATGCTCCGCCTCTTTCTCCGCCCGGCGCCGGTCGTCTGCGCCGTGAACGGTCACGCGATCGCCGGCGGGTGCATCCTCGCCATGCAGGGGGACCGGCGCGTCATGGCCGACGGAGAGGGAAAGATCGGCGTCAACGAGGTCCGGCTCGGGCTCTCGCTTCCCGCGATCGCCGTCGAGACCTTCCGGGCGCAGCTCGCTCCGCCGGCGCTCGCCGCCGCGGCGCTCGAGGGCCACTTGTTCTCTCCGGCGGAGGCTGCCGCCGCGGGTCTCGTCGACGAGGTTGCGCCGGCGGGCGACCTGGTAGCGCGGGCCGTGCTCGCCGCGCGAGCCCTGGCCCCGGACGGCCCGGCGTTCGCCGAGATGAAGCGGCTGCTGCGCCGTCCGGCCGCGGAAGCGCTCTCGCGCTCGCGCGACGAGGACTCGTGCGCATGGCTCGACGGATGGTTCTCGGAGCCCGCGCAGCGGCGGATCGGAGAAACCGTCGCGAAGCTCAAGGGCCGCTCCGCCTGAGGGTCGCGGGAACTGGCTCGGGGACCGGGAGCACGTCACGGCGGCGCGGCTCGGACCCGCCCTCATCCGGCAGCCTGCGGCTGCCACCTTCTCCCGCCGGGAGAAGTCGCGTTGCGGCTTGCTTTGCTCGCGGCCTTGTGTGACTCGACCGCGCCTGCCGTGACCCCCTTCGCCGACGCTCCCGCTCCCGCATCGCGAGCCCTCCGTTCGGTAGCTCGCGCACTGGCGTGTGCGGCGATCGGCGCGCTCGGCGCTCACGCGCCGGCCGCTTTGCGGCCGCGACTCTCGTCGCGCGCTGGATACACTTCGCGGCGGGCTCTCCGCGATGCGATGAGCTCGACGGGCGATCGGGGACGATCCCGTCACATTGACGGACTGCCACGAACCGAAGCGCGCTCCAAGAGGCGGCTGCTCAAAGAGGGGAGTGCCCGAGGCGTTCGAGGAGCGAGCGGAGGAACTCCTCCTTGCGTTTGAGGTTCTCCCGGAACTCCTGATTTTCCGTTCCGGCGACCTCCATCCGCAGGTCGGAAAGCGCGCTCTCGCAGACCTGGCGAAGGATGTCCGCTTCTCGGCCGTCCAGATCGATCGTCATGGCTCCCGGACGGTGCAAGAACCGGACCGGTCACGACCCGCCGGGGCGCCGGCTGCGGGGCCGGCATTTGCCCGGACGGTTGAGGCGCGGCCAGACGCGCTCGCGTCTGGCCGCATTGGCGTCACAGCGCCGGTGCCTCGATCTTCACCGGGTCTCCCGCCCACACCGTCGGAGCGCCTTCGGCCGCTGCCGTCCGGTCGTACGCGGGCACGTCGTCGGCCAGAATCCGGTTGAACTCGGAGAGCCGCGCGTCGAGCTCGCCCCGCAGGCGCCGCATCTCCTCCTTCGCCGCCTCGGTCGGAGCCGCGTCGCCCATGAACGAGAGCTGCCGCGCGAGCGATTCGTACGAGTCGTGGAGCTTCGTGTGGAAGTGGATCGCGTCCGCGCCGACGTCGTACTGGCGCTGCGAGTTGTAGACGGAGTCCTGGTAGGCCGAGAGCTTCGCCTCGAGGGCTTTCGCCGCCGCGGCGGTTTTCGGAAAGCGCGCGGGCTTCTCCGCTCCCTCGTCCTCGCGGCCGAGCCGCTCGACCTTCTTGATCTCTTCGCGAAGGTCGTGCGTCCGATTGAGGGTGTCGTTGAGCGCGGTGAGCTCGTTGCGGGCCTCCAGCGCCGCGCGCGTCCCCTCCCGGGCGATTTCCGTCCGCGGCGGGATCCGCGGATCGGCTTCCACCCGCGCGGTCTTCGTCTCGGTCTTGCCGCGGACCGTCACGGCGACGCGGTACTCGCCCGGGAGGACCCGCGGCCCCTCGCCGGGGGTGAAGAACTCGTTGGCCGGCGGCCGTTTCTGGAATGCGACCGGCTTCTCGCCGTCGTAGCGCATGTCCCATACGTAGCGGTTCAACCCCGCCTTCGACTCGCCGTACCGGATCGCGACGGGCCGACCCTGCGCGTCGGTGATCACGATCCTGACCGGCGTCTTCTTCCGGCCGGGACCGGGCTCGTCCTTCTCGTTCTCGTTTTTGATCTCGGACTTGAGCGAGTAGTCGACGCGCACGCCGAGCGGGGGATTGGGAGCGGCGCCGAGGTCCCGCGAAAAGCCGCTGCGGTTCCAGGTGTGGAAGAGGACGCCGGGAGACGTGTCGAAGAGGTGGAAGTCCGCCGCCTGGACGTCCGGCGTCGCCTCCTCCAGAGGGGCGATCGCGTCGAAAACGAAGAGTCCGCGTCCGTGGGTCGCGACCACGAGGTCATGCCTGACGAATTTCAGGTCGAACACGGCGACGGTCGGAAAGCCGGCCCGGAGCTTCTCCCAACGGGCGCCGCCGTCGCGCGACCAGTAAATGCCCCCGCCGGTCCCTGCGGAGAGGAAGCCCCGCCGGTTTGGGTCCTCGCGGATCACGTACACCGGCTCGTCCGCCGGCAGGCCCGCGGCGATCGACGTCCACGATTTTCCGCCGTCGGTCGTCTTCCAGGCGTAGGGCCGGTCGTCGTCGAGCTCGTGCGCGTCGAAGGGAGCGTAGGCCGTCCCGGGGTCGAAGGGCGAGACGCCGACCTGGTACACGCGCGCCCACGCGGGGGCGCCCTTCGGCGTCACGTCGTTCCACGTCTTCGCTCCGTCCCGCGTGACGTGGACGAGGCCGTCGTCGCTCCCGGTCCAGATCGTGCCGGGGTCGCGGTCCGCGATCGTGATCGACAACAGCGTGTCGTAGGTCTCCGCTCCCGAGAGGTCGAGGTTGATCGGTCCGCCGCTGGCGACCTGCTTGGACTTGTCGTTTCGCGTGAGGTCGGGGCTGATCACGTCCCAGTGCTCGCCGCCGTCCCTGGTCCGGAAGACGACGTTTCCTCCCAGGTACGCCTCGTTGGCGTCGGTCGCGGAGACCGCGATCGGGGAGGTCCAGTTGAAGCGGTACTTCAGCTCCGCGGGGCTCTTGTCCTCGACGCCGAGGAGATAGGGCTGGACGTAGCGCGAGACGTGGGTCTTCGTGTCGAGACGGCTGATCGACCCGTTCTGCGAGTCGGACCACACGATCGTCGGATCGCTCGGCGCGGGCACGGAGTACTCGCCGTCGCCTCCCGCCGTGACGAACCAGTCGGCGGCGCCGATCCCGGAGCGGCTCAGGCTGTCGGACGGACCGCACCAGGCGTTGTTGTCCTGGAGACCGCCGCAGAGGTGATACGGGGTCGCGGAGTCGGCGGCGACCATGTAGAACTGCTCGATCGGGATGTTGTTCCAGTAGCGCCAGGTCTTGCCGCGGTCCGTCGTCACGTACGCGCCGCCGTCGTTGCCCTGCACCATCCGCGAGGGGTCGGAGGGGTCGATCCAGAGCGCGTGATGGTCGACGTGGACGCCCCGGTCGATCGGCCGGGCGGTCTTGCCGCCGTCGTCGGACTGGACGAGGTCGAAGGAGAGGAAATAGACGCGGCGTTCGTCCTCCGGCGAGACGAACAGGCGCGAGAAATAGAACGGCCGCACGTCGAGAAGGTGGCTCTCGCTCACCTTCTTCCATTCGTCGCCGCGGTCGTGGGAGTCCCAGAGCATCCCCTTCTTCGCCTCGATCAGCGCGTACACGTGCCGCGGGTCGCTCGGCGCGGCGGCGATCGCGATGCGGCCGAACGGCCCCTCGGGCAGCCCCTTCGTCAGTTTCTTCCACGTGTCGCCGCCGTCGGTCGTGCGGTAGATGCCGCTCCCGCCGCCGCCGGAGACGAGCTCCCACGGGTAGCGGCGCGCTTCCCAGAGCGCGGCGTAGAGGACGCGCGGATTGCCCGGCTCCATGACGAGGTCGATGGCTCCCGTCTTGTCGTCGACGAAGAGGATCTTCTTCCAGGTCGCGCCGCCGTCGGTCGTGCGGAATACTCCCCGGTCCGGGTTCGGGCCCCACTCGTGGCCGAACACCGAGACCCAGACGACGTCGGGATTCGTGGGATCGACCACGATGTTCGAGATCTGCCCGGCGTGCTCGAGGCCGGCGCGCTTCCAGGTCTGGCCGGCGTCCCCGGAGACGTAGACGCCCCGCCCGGGGAGGGCGTCGTTGCGAATGTTCGCCTCTCCCGTGCCGACCCAGACGACGCTGGGGTTCGACGGAGCGAGAGCGATCGCGCCGATCGACGCGGTCGCCTCCTTGTCGAAGATCGCCTTCCAGGAGAGGCCGCCGTCGGCCGTCTTGAACACGCCGCCGCCGGCCGCGCCGACGTAGTAGACGTTGGGGTCGCCGGGAATCCCGGCGACGCAGCTCACGCGCCCGCCGCCGACGGCCGGCCCGAGATTCCGGATCTTGACGTTGCCGAAGAAGTCGGCCGGCTCGGCGGCCGGGGCGACCGGCGCGGCCGCGGGACGGCGCGCGGCGAAGAGGGGGAGGGCGAACGTCAGAGTGACCGCCGCAGTGAGACGAAAGCCGATCTTCATTCGGTGCTCCTCGTTGATAGTCAAAAGATATCAAACGCCGCGGGCGGCCTTTTCGTTTCACCCGCCGGGCCTTCGGCCGCCCGGTCCGGGCTCGTGGAACCGGGACTCCACGGTAAGATCGCCCGATGCCGAATTCGAGCCCGTCCGAGCGTCCCCTCGAGCTCTCGCCGAGTCAGTTCCGCGCCCTCGTCGAGGCGGCGACCGCCCGGATCGGAAAGTACATCGAAGCGCTGCCGCGCATGTCGTCGGCGCCCCCGTCGGAGGGCGCCGCGCTCGCCCGCGAGATCCGCCAGGGCATGCCCGAGCACGGCGCGCCGCTCGAGCCCCTCCTCGACCTGCTGTTCGACCGAGTGATCCCTTCGAGCTTCTGCACTCCCGGTCCGGGATACCTCGCCTACATCCCCGGGGGCGGCATCCTGGCGACGGCCGTCGCGGACTTGATCGCCGACGCGACGAATCGCTACGTCGGAGTCTGGGCGGCGGCCCCGGGCCTCGCGCAGATCGAGGCGGACGTGGTCGCGTGGTTGGCCGGCATCGTCGGCTATCCGCCGGCCGCGCGCGGCGTGCTGACCTCGGGCGGCTCGATCTCGAATTTCTCGGCGATCGTCACCGCGCGCCGGGAGAAGCTTCCTCCCGATTTCCTTTCCGGGTCGATCTACGGGTCGGACCAGACGCATCATTCGGTCGAGAAAGCGGCGATGCTCGCCGGGTTTCCGCCGGGAAGCGTCCGGTCGATCCCGACGGACGCGAAGCTCCGGATCCGGGTCGATCTTCTGGCGGAGCGGATCGCCGCCGACCGCGCCGCCGGCGCCGTGCCGTTTCTCGTCGTCGGCAACGCGGGGACGACGAACACCGGCGCCGTCGACGACCTGCCCGCGCTCGCCGACCTCGCGCGCCGGGAAGGGTTGTGGTTCCACGTCGACGCGGCGTACGGCGGGTTCTTCGCGCTGACGGAGGAAGGGCGGGCGATCCTCGCCGGGATCGAGCGTTCCGATTCGGTGATCCTCGACCCGCACAAGGGGCTGTTCCTCCCGTACGGGACCGGATGTCTCCTCGTCCGCGACGGCGGGGCGTTGAAGCGCGCGCACGCGCTCACGGCCGACTACCTGCCGGAGATGCAGGAAGAGGAGGAGTTCGTCGACTTCTGCCAGATCTCGCCGGAGCTCTCGCGCAGCTGGCGAGGGATCCGCGTCTGGCTCCCCGTGCGGCTCCACGGGATCGCGCCCTTCCGCGAGAACCTCCGCGAGAAGCTCGCCCTGGCGAGGCTCGCGGCCGACGCCCTCCGCGCGATGCCGGAGATCGAGATCCTCGCGGAGCCGCAGCTCTCGATCGTGGCCTTCCGCCGCGCGTGGCCGGGGCGCCCGTCCGACGAAGTCAACGAGGCGAACCGGCGGCTGCTCGAGGCGGTGAACGCGCGCGGCCGCGTGCACCTGACGGGAACGATGCTCGGCGGCGATTTCGCGATCCGAATCTGCGTTCTTTCGTTCCGCACTCATCGCGACCGCATCGAGATGGCGCTCGAAGACATCCGCCGCGCGATCCAGGAATAGCGTAGAAATTCGAAGCTCGAAATTCGAAACCCGAAACAAGCCCGAAATTCGAAACCCGAGACGATGCGATTCTCCGCACAGCCGGTTCTCGCGTCCCGGCTCGAATTGCGGGCCCGGTCGTTTCGAGATTTGAATTTCAGATTTGTTTCGGATTTCGGTATTCGAATTTCGGACTTCTCTGCTGGCCCCGATCTTGCACTTTGTCCTGATCGGAGGTCAGAATGGCAAGCGCTTCTCAGCATTTTTCGTTAGAAAGAACTGCCCAGGCGGATCGTTCCCGAAAAACCCGGTTGGAGATCTTTCTCGGAATCGTCGTCGTCGTCGGGGTCGTCATCGCTCTGGCGGTCGCGCATTCGATGAGGCAGCCGAAGGTTGCCAGCACGACGACCCAGTCGTCGGTCGACAACGGGGCGGCTTCCGTAGCGATCACTCCTCCGCCGCTCACGACGGCCGAGACGGCGCCTTCGACGGCCGCGCAGAGCGCCGTCCCCTCGACGGAGACGACCGCTCCAGCGGAGGCCGCGGCTCCCGCGCCGACGAAGACGGAGACGTCGAGCTCGACGACTCACCGCCGGCACTCGGCGGCCGCTCGCACCAGAACGCGCGAGACCGCTCCGGCGGAGCCCGCGGCTCCGGCGCCCGTCCCGGAGGTCGCCGCGCCGAAGATGGTCCCCGTTCCCATTCAGGCGACGCCCGCCCCGGAACCGGTGCAGAGCACGGCTCCGGGCGCCTCGCCCGTTCCGACCACGCTGCCCCCGGTGCAGACGACGCCGCCCGCGACGACGACCAGCAGCGCCCCGCCGCCGCCCGACGGCTCGACTCCTCCTCCGCCTTCGATCTGAGAACGGTGTTCGTCGGGAAAGGCCGCCTCACGGG
This sequence comes from Thermoanaerobaculia bacterium, assembly GCA_035260525.1. Classification (NCBI taxonomy): domain Bacteria; kingdom Pseudomonadati; phylum Acidobacteriota; class Thermoanaerobaculia; species Thermoanaerobaculia bacterium. The sequence goes on along the minus strand of DATFVB010000339.1, from coordinate 2,937 downwards.
CGGCCTTTTCGTTGTCCGGCGCGCGACCGGCCGAGCCGGACGGGCGTGCGCCAGGCGTCGCGCCCGCCTCGTCGAGCCGCGGGGAGCGACGTATACTCGACGGCTCCCGTGGCTTCCAACGATCCCCCCGAAGTCCCCGGCGAGCCGGCGCGGCTCGAAGAGGCGTTCGCGCTCCTGAAGTCCGCCCTCGACGCCATCGGCGACGGAATTCTCGTCGTCGACGGGAACGGGAAGATCGTCACCTTCAACCGGCAATTCGTCGCGCTCTGGAACGTCCCGCCGCCCGTCGCGGCGGCGCGGGACGACGACGCGCTGATCGCGTTCGTCCTGGAGCAGCTCCAGGACCCGGCGGCGTTCGTGCACAAGATCATGGAGGTCTACTCCGATCCGGAGAAGCGGAGCTTCGACACGCTCCTCTTCAAGGACGGGAGGCGTTTTGAGCGCCGCTCGGTGCCGTGCCGATCGGGCGACCCGGCGTCCGGCCGGGTCTGGACGTTCCGCGACGTGACGGAGATCTTCCGCGCGGAAGAGGGGCTCGCGCGGGCGCACTCGCTGCTTCGCGCGACGTTCGACGCCACCGCGGACGGCATCCTGGTGGTGGACCTCGACGGCGACCTGGTCGACTTCAACCGGAAGGTCGTCGAGATGTGGGGGATCCCGTCGGAGCTCGTCACCTCGTTCGACAAGCCGCGGCTCCGCGCGTGGGTCATCGAGCAGGTGCAGAACCCCGAGAAGTTCCTCAAGAAGGTCGCCGAGATCTATCGCGAGCCGGAGGGCCAGAGCTACGACTGGGTCCGATTCAAGGACGGGCGCACGTTCGAGCGGTATTCCACCCCGCAGAAGATCAACGGCCGTGTCGTGGGGAGAGTGTGGAGCTTCCGCGACGTCACGGAGCAGAAGAAGCTCGAGGATGAGCTGCTCGGGCTGCGGGGCCGCCGGCCGTCGTCGTCCTGACCGCCGCGGAAGCCCGGGGACCGGCTACGGTGCGGCGTCCTCGACGACGGCGAGTTTCCGGACGCGCGGGTCGCGCATCACCGATCCTTCGACCCGGCCCCAGAGTCGGATTAGAGCGCTCCGGCAGGATTCGGCTTCGGCGGCCGAGTCGAATTCAAGATCGACCGCGGCGAAGTCGAGATCGTCGACAGGCTGGAAGACCCGGTAACGTCGGACGCCCATCTGCTTGCGCCCGATCGGGTCGCGGTCGAAGGCTTTCTTCCATCCATCGAAGCTCGGCACCGGATGCTCGATCCTGAGGACGTGCATGGGGAGACCCTCCAGGGTCGAATCGTAACCCCCGCTCGCGCGAAGCGGGAGGAGCGCGTCGGGCCGTCGGAGCGGCGGCGCCTATCTTCGGGTCTGGCCGTCGTGCTTCTGGCGATAAATGCGGCGGGACAGGCGGTTCTGCTGCCGGTTCACGATGCGCCGGTCCTTGGCCGTGAGCTTTCCGCCGTTGTCCTCCCGCATGTGGCGGATCTCCCCGTGGAGCCGCGATTCCTGCCGCTCGAGCCGGGCCGTCTCGCGGGGCGTGAGCCGTCCGCTCGCGATCCCCTGCGCGATCCGCCGCTGCTGATTCTCCCTCCGCTCGTGGATCCGCGTCTCCGCCGCGGCGAGCGGCACGAAGAGGAACGGCGAGATCGCGGCGAGGGTCAGGACACCGAGGGACTTTCGGGTTCTCATGATTCCCACCTCCGCCCGATCAGACGAGCGGCGGGCGCGGAAGTTTACGGCACGCGCTCCGGCAAGCTTCCTCGACGGTGACGCGCTTGCTCTCGGGTTCTCGTCGGGCCCCGGGGCTTATCGCATCGCCTGATTGTTCGCGAAGGGTATCCAGCGCTGAGCGCGCCGATCGCCGCGCAGGCCAGGGCGCGAGCCACCGAGGCGAAAGCTTTCCGCGATGCGATGAGCCCCCGCGCCAAACGTGGGTGTGTTCGGAGCCGACGGGTATCGCGTTGCCCGAATGCCATCGGGCTCGCGCCTGGCCGCGCTTCAGCGTCGCGCCAACCGCCGGAATCCCGGGGCGCGGTCAGGCGCGAGCGAGACCGGATGCGGCTCGCCCGCGAGGTCCCGAGGCCTACCGGGGCGTAGGTCGCAGGGCCTCGCGGGGCGGCACGCGCCGGTATTCGCTCGATGAATGGCCGCGCCCCTCTCTACAGCTCCGCGAAGAGGGTCGCATAGAGCTCGATCCCGTCCCACAGATTCTTGAGCCGGATGTTCTCGTTGGCCGCGTGCTGGTTGTTGTCGTGGTTGGCGATCGGAACGCCGACGACCGGGACCTTACCGTCGCCCTGGAACAGGTACATCGGGATGCTCCCTCCGAGGGTCGGCATCTTGACGACCGGTCCTCCCGCCGCTCGCTCGGCCGCCGCCATCACGGCGCGCGAGAAGGGAAGGTCCATCGGCGTCCGCGCCGGAGGATAGCCGCCCTCCCATTCGAGGCGGACGATCTTCGGGTGAGCCGCGCGCGTCGCCGCGTCGGGGGCCTGGCGGACGATGAACCATCCCTGCTTCTCGACGAACGACTCGACCTTCCCGCGGACGCTCTCGGGAGTCTCGTCCGGGACGAGACGGAAGTCGATCGAGGCCGAGGCCTCCGGGACGATCACGTTGGCGGCCTCGGCGCCGACGTGTCCCGCGGAGATCCCGCGAACGTTCAGCGCCGGACGATGGAGAAGCGCGACGAGGGACGCGCCGCCCCCTTCGGGCCGTGGAAAACCGTACTCCTTCTCCAACTCCTCGTCCACGCGCGGGACGCCGGCGATCGCGCGCTTTTCGGCTTCCGACAGGGGCCGCACGTCGTTTTCGAACCTCGGGATCAAGATCCGGCCCTCTTCGTCGCGCATCGCGTCGATCAGGTGCGTCAGGCGGACGATCGGGTTGGGCGCCCAGTTGCCGTAGTGGCCGCTGTGGAGACCCCGGTTCGGGCCGTAGACGGTGAGC
>DATFVB010000338.1 GCA_035260525.1 Thermoanaerobaculia bacterium | reverse complement strand
GTGGAGCGGGTCCTGTCGCGCGGACCCCACATGGGGCCGCGAGCAAAGCGAAGCCGCCGACTTCCCCCGCCCGGCGGGAGAGGGTGGCCGCCACAGGCGGCCGGGTGAGGGAGGCCGAAGGCCGGCCCGGCCGGCGCGGGCTGTGGAGGGGAGCGACTCGGCCGCCGGAGCCGCCACCCCCTCGCCGAGCTCCCGCTCCCGCGGCGCAAGTCGTCTCGCGCAGCGCTTGCGCGAGACTTCGTCGCGCCGCGAGGGGCCCGGCAGATCCCGAGCGACCACCCTGCGGTCCGCGTTCGTATCGGCGCCCCTCAGTTGTGACGACGACGGGGCGCGGCGAGGCGCGAGCCCGGCGGGATGCGGGCAGCCCGGCCCGCGGCTAAGGCGTACCGGGGCGTACGTCGCGGCCGCGGGCGGGTTGCACGCGCCCGCCCGGCTCGATGTATCGCCGCGCTTGCTGTCCTAAAGAACGGTTTCCCGGAGGACTTCCTCTATGGTGGTGACCCCGTCCCGGATCTTCTGCAGCCCCGACATCCGGAGGTTCAGCATCCCCTCCTCGATCGCCTTGCGCTTCAATTCCACGGAGGAGGCGCCCGAGAGGATCATGTCGCGGATCTCGTCGGAGAAGAGGAGCACCTCGTAGAGCCCGATCCGCCCCTTGTACCCGGTCCGCTTGCAGCGGTCGCACCCGCGTCCGCGCATCGTCTTCAAGGACTTCACCTCGTCGGCCGAGAAACCGATCGACATGAGGGTCTGCGGCGGGGTCTCGACCTCCTCGACGCACGTCGCGCAGATCCGGCGCACGAGCCGCTGCGCGCAGATCGCGTTGACGGACGTGGCGACGAGGAACGGCTCGATTCCCATGTTCATGAGACGGTTCACGGTCGACGGAGCGTCGTTGGTGTGCAGCGTCGACAGGACGAGGTGGCCGGTCAGGGCGGCCTTGACCGCGATCTCGGCGGTCTCGAAGTCGCGGATCTCGCCGACGAGGATGATGTCGGGGTCCTGCCGGAGGAACGAGCGGAGCGACGCCGCGAACGTCAGGCCGATCTGCTCCTTCATCTGCACCTGGTTGATCCCGACGAGGTTGAACTCGATCGGGTCCTCGGCGGTCATGATGTTGACCTCGGGGTCGTTCAGCGCGGAGATCGCGGAGTAGAGCGTGTTGGTCTTCCCCGATCCGGTCGGACCGGTCACGAGCACGATCCCGTACGGGCGCTCGATCGCGTCCTTGAACCGGCGCAGCGACTCCGGCTCGAACCCGAGATAGGTCATGTCGAGCTGGAGCTTCGCCTTGTCGAGGAGGCGCATGACGACCTTCTCGCCGAAGAGCGTCGGCACCGTCGAGACGCGCAGGTCGAGGTCGCGCGAGCGGTCCTCGACGCGAAGGCGGATCTTGATGCGGCCGTCCTGCGGGAGGCGCTTCTCGGAGATGTCGAGCTTCGCCATGATCTTCAGCCGCGAGATCAGCGCGTCGCGCGCGCGGAGCGGCAGCGCCATGATGTTGTGGAGCACGCCGTCGACGCGAAACCGGACCCGGAACTCCTTCTCGTACGGCTCGACGTGGATGTCGGAGGCGCCCGACTTCAGGGCCTCGATCAGGATGAGGTTCGAGACCTTCACGATCGGCGCGGCTTCCGTCGACTTCGACAGGCTGTCGAGGTCGATCTCCTCCCCTTCGAGGCTTCGGACGACGTCGAGCTCGGCGCCGGCCTCGACGCCGGCGATCTCGTCGAGGTTGATCTCGCCCAGCGAGACGGCCGCCATGTCGTCGGCGGTGAGCCCCGCCGCCATGACGTCGTCGAGCCCCGTGCTTCCGCCGAGCGCCGAGCTGAAGGTCCCGAGGGGATTCGGGATCGCCGTGGAGCCGCCGCCGGCCGTGGGCTTGCCGCGGTCCTTGAGCACGAGCGACCGCGGCGTGCCGTAGTTGCGGTCGATCGCGTTGCGCAGCGCGACCTCCGAGGCGACGACCGGCTCCACGTTGTAGCCCGTCATGAACTTGATGTCGTCCATCGCGAAGACGTTCGTCGGGTCGCCCATCGCGATCGTGAGGGTGGCCCCGGTCTTGTTGACGGGGAGGATCATGTATTTTCGGGCGACGTCGCCCGGGACGAGCTTGATCACCGACGCCTCGATCTCGAAATCCGCCAGGTTGATCGAGGGAACGCCGAACTGCTGGGAGAGAGTCTCGGTGATGTCGTCCTCGCTGGCGTAGCCCAACCGGACGATCACCTCGCCGAGCTTCCCTCCTTCGTCGCGCTGGTTCTTCAGCGCCGCGTCGAGCTGCTCCTGCGAGATGACGTTCGCCTTCAGCAGCAGGTCTCCCAGTTTCAATGGCATGGTGACGGTCTCCCGGTTAACCGATGCCGCATGCTATGTGCGCCGCTGCGAAATAGCAATTGCGTCACGGGCCGCTTTCGAGCCGGGCGGTCAGCATCCCGAAGTTCAGCTTCGACTTGATCATGACGGGAGTCCTTCGCGCGTCGTCGGCGAACCAGATCCAGAGATCGCCCCCCTTCTTGAGGAGCCCTTCCTCCTTCATCTTCGGGTGCACTTTCCGGGCGAGGAACGTCCCGGCGGGAGTCTTCACGCTTTCGAGCCCCAGGACGTCGACCTCGAGCCGGTACGCGTGCTTTCCGGACACGACCTGGAGGTCGATGGGCTCTCCCGGAACGAGAGAACGGGTGCGCAGGTAGTAGACCGAAGAGAGCGAGTCGAAGACCGGCGTCTCGAACGGGATCTTCCGCCCGTTCTCGCGGGTCGCGATCTTCTCCACGAGGTCGAAGTCGATCCGCTCGTCGTCGACGCGCTTGCCTTCGACCGAGTGCTTCTCGTAGCGGAGCGACTGGAGCGTCGCCCGGTCGACCCAGGACGTGATCGAGTCCCGGACGAGGAAGAAGTTCGAGATGAAGTCGTTCGAGATCGCCGAGAGCTCGATCTTGTACGCGGGCCGCCCCTCGAGGACGATCGGATCCGAGACGGAGATCGTCATGATGCCGCCGGAGAAGATCTTCCACGACATCGCGTACCGCAGCGTCTCCCCCGCGAAGGGAGGATTCGCCGTCTGGCCGCTCGCCGGGCCGCCGGCGGCCGCGAGCACGAGGAGGAGCGCCGCGGCGCGCCGGCTCACGCCGCCGGAAACCGCGCGAGGACGGCGCGAGCGACGGCCTCCGGGGACGTGCCGGCGAGGCACGGCTTGGTCTCGCCGTAGCGGTCGTTGCAGGGGGCGCACGCCAGGGTCGAGGAGAACTCGACCCCGTTGCGCCGGTAGGGACCGTTGCGCGCCGGGTCGGTGGGCCCGAAGAGCGCCACGGTCGGGACGCCGAGCGCGTCGGCGAGATGCAGCGGGCCCGTGTCTCCCGCCGCGAAGAACGACGCTTCCGACATGACGCGCGCGAGACCGCCGAAGTCGAGCGCCGGGATCGCGGGCGCGCCGAGACGCCCGGACAGGTCGTTGGCCCGCGCTTCGTCCCCCGGCCCCCACGACACGATCGGCGCGATGCCGCGATCCCTCCGGACGCGGTCGGCGAGCGCGGCGAATCGCTCCTCCCCCCAGCTCTTGTTGGCCCATCCCGCGCCCGGGTGGTACAGGGCGAAGGGCCGCGGGACCCGCGAAAGGAAATCGGACGCCGCCGCCGGCGGGTCCGCGAGGAGGTAGCGCGCGTCGGGCGCCCTCTCCCCGGCGGGAACTCCGAGCGGCGAGAGGAGCCCGAGCACGCGGTCCGTCACGTGGCCGGCCGCGCCGCTCGGCCGCACCCGAAGCGAGGAGAACCGGCGCGTCCAGTTTCCTCGAACCTCGCGATCGTCGAGGACGATCCGCGGCGCGGACGCGAACCGCGCGATCGCCCACGATTTCTCGTTCGCCTGCGGGTCGAGCAGCACGTCGGCGCCGAAGGCGCGAAGCGCCGCGGCCGCCCGGCGGATCTCGGAAAGCGACTCGAGCCGCCATGACCGCCGCCGCCAGCGCCGCGTCTGTACCTCGAAGACGGCGTCGAGGAACGGATTTCCCCGGAGCAGCGGCGCGAACGGCTTCTCGATCACCCATCCGACGCGGTGCCCGGCGCGCTTGAGATTGACGGCGAGCGGCAGCGCGTGGACGACGTCCCCCATCGACGACAGGCGGACGATGACGACGTTCACGCGCCGCCCCGCAGTCGCGAAAGGAGATCGGTCGTCGCGTGGTCTTTCGGATCGCCCACGATCGCGACGCGCCCTCCCCCCTGCTCGACGACGTCGCGTTCCGGTACGGACTCGCGCGTGTAGTCGGTTCCCTTGGCGTGGACGGCGGGACGCAGCTCCGCGATCAGGGCGGCGGGGGACGTTTCGGCGAAGAGGACGACCGCGTCGACGCAGCGCAGCGCGGCGACGATCTCCGCGCGCTCCGCTTCCGGGACGACGGGACGGCCGGCCCCCTTCAGCCGCCGCACCGAATCGTCGGAGTTGATCGCGACGAGGAGGAAATCCCCCTCGCGGCGCGCCGCCTCGAGGTAGCGGACGTGGCCGACGTGGAGCAGGTCGAAGGCGCCGTTGGCGAAGACCAGCGTCTTTCCTTCTCGCCGGAGCCTTTCGGCCGCGTCGGCGGCCTGTCGACGCGAGAGGATCTGCGCCACATGAAGAGAATAACCGAAAGGTGCAGTGATCGGCGCGGCGATGCATCGAGCCGGGCGGGCGCGTGCGCCACGACCCGCGGCCTTAACATACGCCCCGGTATGCCGCGGCCGCGGGATCGGACGCCCGCATCCCGCCGGGCTCGCGCCTCGCCGCGCCTTGAGGCGATTCTTCGTCATGGCGAAACCCGAAAAGGCGGTCGCGCGGGACGGCGGACGGCCCTACAGCCGCGACGCCACGGAGGGAATGATCGTGCGGTCGGCTGCGATCGCCTCGCGCAGCTCCTCGACGGAAAGGGTCGCGGTCCCCGTCTTCATCACGACGATTCCGCCGGCGAAGTTCGACAGGAGCGCCGCCTCCGCTTCGCTCGCGCCGGCCGCGAGCGCGAGCGCGAAAGTCGCCATCACCGTGTCGCCGGCGCCCGTGACGTCGGCGACCTGCGCGGTCCCCGACACCGGAATCGACAGCGTGGGCTCCCCCGGCCGGAGAAGCGCCATCCCGCGGCTGCCGCGCGTGACGAGGAGGGCCGGGCTCGCGAGCCGGGAGAGGAGCGAACGCCCGGCCCGTTCGAAGCGTTCCTCCACGTCGTCGAACGCCTCGCCCGTCGCGCGCTCGAGCTCCTCCTCGTTGGGCGTCGCGGCGTCGGCGCCCGCGTAGTCGGTCAGGCGAAAGCGGGAGTCGACGAGCACGCGGATCCCCGGGTTCGCCGCGCGCGCGGCCGCGATCCACTCGGGCCGGCTGCTTCCGTATCCGTAGTCGGAGAGGACGAGGACCGACGCATCGGTCGACGCCCGGCGGAGATTCTCGAGGAGCGTCGCGGACAGCTCCGCGTTCTCGGGCAGGACGTCCTCGCGGTCGATCCGCACTACCTGCTGCCGGATCGAGTGGACGCCCCCGCCGAGGATCCGCGTCTTCGTCGGGGTCGCGTAGCCTTCGACGGGCACCAGGAGCGACGTGTCGACGCCGGCCCGGGAGAAGAGCGACGCGAGAGTCCGCCCCTCTTCGTCCGCGCCGACCGCGCCCGACGCCAGCGGCCGTCCGGAGAGCGAGGCGATGTTGGCGACGGTGTTGGCGCCGCCTCCCGGGACGTTCTCCTCTCGCGCCCAGGCGAGGATCAGGACCGGCGCTTCGCGCGAGATGCGCTTCGGGAGCCCGTGGACGAAGCGGTCGAGGACGAAGTCCCCCGCGACCGCGATGCGCCGGCCGGCGAAACGGTCGACGAGCGAGAGCAGCCGGGCGCGCGCCTTGTCGGGAGAGGACACCGCGAAATCTTACCGAAAACACGGACGCCGGGGGGTCGGGGGTAGCGCCCAACTATCGCTATTCCCGCTCCGGGGCACTAAAATGGCGCGAATGCTCGACTCCGAGGTGCTCGTCCTCAACCGGGTGTTTCAGGCCCTGCGCGTGACGACGGCCCGCAACGCGATCTCCCTCTTCTACAAGGGGCACGCGAAGGCCGTCCTCCCCGACTACTCGACCTACGAGTGGGAGCACTGGTGCGACATCCCGGCGCAGCCGAAGGACGACGTGGTCCTGACGCCGTCGCGCGCGATCCTCGTCCCGCGCGTGATCCTCCTGAAGAACTACGACCGCCTTCCTCGCCGCGAGGTGAAATTCTCGCGCCACAACATCTACCTGCGCGACGGGAACCGCTGCCAGTACTGCGGCGGCCGCTTCGCGTCGTCGGAGCTGTCGCTCGACCACGTGCTCCCCCTCTCCCGTGGCGGAGTCTCGTCGTGGGAGAACGTCGTCTGCGCCTGCCTCTCCTGCAACGTCCGGAAGGGAAATCGGACGCCGGCCGAGGCGGGGATCCGCCTCATCGCGCCGCCGGAACGGCCGCGCTGGAACCCCGTCGGCCAGTTCACCCGCGCGCGCTGGCACGCGTCGTGGCGGAACTTTCTCGACGTCGCGTACTGGAACGTCGAGCTGACGTAGCCGGTCACGCGATAGCTCGAACGAATACGGGCGCCGCCCGTCCGCGCCGCCCTGCGACGTACTGCATTTAGTACGCCTCGGGACGTCGCGGTCGTGCGTCATCCCGTCTCGTTCGGCTCTCGCGCGACTTTCAGGTTCTCCCGATAGGCCTGACCCGCCGCGCCCGCGGGCCGGCTCGCCCGAAGCCGTCTTCCAACCGTTTTCGCCCCGCCACTCGGCTCTCGCATGACTTTCCGGTCCACCGGAGCGCATCCCTAGCGCACGGACCGCGTCGGACCCGTCTTCATACCGCGCCGCTTCCAATATTCACGGTCCCTCGTCCTCGGCGGGGCGTCTTGAACCCCCTTCTCCGGTTTCGCCGCGCGCTTCGGCCTGGCCCGAGGCTTTCGGCATGGCACGTTCCCGACGCCGGTTGTACGATGTTCTCGGCGATGGCCGGTGTTCTCGCCCTCCTCGGCGTCCTGGCGATCTCATCCAACCCGGTGAGTGTCCGCCCAGCGCCCGGATGGCCCTTCCCACTGCCCGCGACTCTGACGGTTTCCGGGAAGGTGATTCGGCTCGACTCGACGGGCCGGGGAAGCGCGGCGCGGCCGCCCGAGCCCGGAAACGGAGCGTTTCGGTGGCTCGTCCCGAAGGACTCGAAAAACTCCATCTACTACTTTCCGTCCTCCTATCAGCGAGTGCGGGTGAAGAGTGCCGCGATGGGTACGACGATTCTCGCCGCGCTGGCCGGCGAAAAATGGGAGCCGTATTCTCGCATCCGGCCCGTCTCGGTTCGCGAAGCGAGCGGGCCCTCTCTCGAGCTCGTGCTTCCGCCGGGCGATTGGAAGATCGCCGTTCTTCGACGGATGTACGTGCCGGCGCTCATCGGCCGTTTGCGCGTCCTCAAGGCAGACGTCTCGGTCTCGCCGCCCCAGCGGGTTTCTCGCGCAGGCGGAGTGGATGCCATCCCCGTGGACCCGCGTTCGGGGCGTCCGCCGGCGCACTGGAAAGCGTTCGCGACGAAGACGGACCGAGCGGCTGCCGAGAGCGACGCGGCGTTTTTCCGAGACGTACCGATCGGCGAGGACGGCGGCCGGCTCGACTTCGAGTCTCTTCCAGTGGGAACCTGGGAGATCCGGTTCGAAGCGCCCGGATACGTCGCGACCCGGAAAACTTTTTCCGTCAAGGCCGGAACCATTGTCCATCTCGGCACCGTACCGCTCTCGACCGGCGGCGACCTGTCCCTCGTCGTCAACTTCCCCGACGAAGTTCCGGAGGGAAAAATCGACGTGGCCCTGCACCACGGGCCGGCAAGAGTCGCCCGCCGCGCCCCTCCCTTCATCGAGAGGAATCTCGATGCGAAGAGCTCGTTGACGGCGGACTTCACCGACCTCGAGCCGGGACTTCTCACCGTGATCATCGAACAGCGTGGAAGCGGGTTGTTCGCCGAAGCGGAAGTGGCGATCGAAGAGGCCCGGCGCGCCACGGCCACGATGACCCTGACCCCGATCCACATCTCCGGGACGGTCTGGAGGGGCAAGGACCCCCTGCCCGATTGCCGGATAGCGATCCGAGGACACGGGACCACGCCGCTCGCGGACACGACCGCCGGCGAAGACGCGACATACGGTCTCCGCGTGTGGGTACCGGGTCAGTACGGGCTCACGACCACGCCGCCCGACTCCGCGCTTCCGTTTCCGGAAATCGTGACGATCCCCGAAGACACCCCCGAGGTCACCCATGACATCCATCTTCCCTCCGGACGGGTGGCCGGAACCATTCGCGACGCCGAGACGGGCAAGGGGATAGCCCGGGCGGAGGTCGACTCCGAATCGGCGGCGTCGCCGGACGGTTCCGTCGACAGCGCGAGCGTCTCGCTCCACGCAGAGGCCGATGCGGAAGGCGATTTCGTTCTCGACAACCTGACGCTCGCGCCGGTCGATATCACCGCCGGCGCCAGGGGGTACGAGCAGAAGGTCACGAAAGGCGTCTCGCCGACGGAGGATGGCGGTCATCTCGAGATCCTTCTGGAACCTTCCGCCGGTCTGCGGGGCGTCGTCACGGATGGTTCGGGAGCGCCGGTCGCGATGGCCCTCGTCGGCGTCGATTACGACGAGTCCGGCGAGACGTTCTCCCAGGAAACGACCTCGGGCCCCGACGGTTCGTTCGAGTTCGACAGCATCGGCGCGGGGTCCCACGTCCTCTTCGCGTTCGCCTGCGGACATACCCTGGCGATCGTTCCGGCGGAGGTTCCCGCAACGCAGGGACCGACGACGGTCGTGCTGCCGTCGTCCCTGTCCGGACTCCGGCTCCATTTCGAAGACGCGGGGCACCGTCCCGTTGCCGACCAGATGGTCACGCTCGTCGTCAATGGAGTCCGTCTGCCCCGAATCTACCCGTTCCGATTCTCGAGCATGTGCGGCGAGCGGCCGCGCTCCGACGCCGACGGGAACCTCGACCTGTCCATGATTCCCCTGGGAATGCTCCAGGGATTCACGTTTCCCGACGGGGCGGCCCTCGGTTCGTTTCGCAACGACCGGCCCGGGCTCACGTGGAACGCCCTCGCGCCCTCCCGGAAAGGGCCGAACCCGTAAGCCCGCGCCGCGGACCGATCCCGGAAAGAGGCGATCCGACTAGACGCTTTCGGTTAGTCCCGCACGCAAAATGTTTATTTCCGGAAGGGCGACTCGGGGTTCGTAGGAGAGGTCGACAGCTGTTAACCGCCTGAAAGCAATGGTTTGGCCTCGGCCGTGCCGGGGAATCCGACCTGGCCCGAATCTTCCTTATCCCCCGCCCGAGGTCTGTTCATCTCCCACCTCATCAACCCAACGGGAGATATGGAGGTTCCAACCTTGAAGAAGCTCATTGCTCTCGCCGCCGCCGGAATTCTCGCCCTCTCCGTCGCCGCCTTCGCCGAGGACGCCGCGAAGACCGAAACGAAGACGACCGAGACGAAGGCCACCACCACGGAGATGAAGAAGGACGAAGCCGGCGCCAAGAAGACCACGATGAAGAAGAAGCACACCATGAAGAAGAAGTCGATGAAGAAGATGGACAAGAAAACCGAAGAGAAACCCGCCACGACGACGGAAGCCGCTCCGAAGACCAACTAATTACCGTTCCGGCAAACGGTGAGTGCTTTTGCCCCGGGGGTTCGTCCCCGGGGCTTTTCTTTTGGCCGGCGCAGCGATCCCGTCGCGGGAGCCGGCTCGGGGACCGGGGGCGCGTGACGTCGGCGCGGCTCGTCGAACGAGCGACTCGACCGCGCCACCGCCACTCCCTCGCCTGCGCTCCCGCTCCCGCGTCGCGGAGCTTTCGCCTCGGTGACTTCGGGCGAAAGCTTTCCGCGATGCGAAGGGCCCCGGGGGCCGCTCGAATCCCTGTCTGAGTGACCGTCGTCAGCCAGCATCTCGCTCTCGCCGCGCCCCTCGTCTGTATCTGGTGACTGAGAGGAAGCCGTTATGGACTCCCGCCAAAAAGCGAGTTCAGCGACGGCGAACCCATTCGCCGTTCGCTGCAACGAGCGCCCGACTTTTCGACTAGCTCCCGATCATCCTCAGGCACGCCTCGAGCGCCAGTTCGACCGTGATCTCTTCCATGCACTCATGCTGGTAGGGGCACTTCTTCAGGTAACAGGGAGAGCAGAAGACGTACCGGTCGAGGACGAGAACAGGCGCGCCGCGCGGCTCCGTGCGGCCGGGGTCGGTGGGGCCGAAGAAGACGACGGCCGGCGTTCCGGCCGCGGCCGCGAGATGGGCGGGTCCCGAGTCGTTGCCGACGAGGAGCTTTCCCCGCGCCAGCCGCGCCGCGAGCTCGCCGGTGTCGAGCTCGGCGCCGATCAGAGGGACCCGGTGGCGCGCCCGTCGCGCGATCAGCCGCCCGAGCTCGATCTCGTCCGGACCGATGACGAGCGCGACCTTCTCGCCGCGGTCGAGGAGCGCGTCGGCCAGCAGCGCGAAGCGCTCCGCCGGCCACAGCTTCGTCGGCCCGAACGCGGCGCCCGGGGCGAGAAAGATCGGCCTCGGCTCGAGCTGCCACGAGGCGAGCTCGCGCTGTGCCGCGGCGGACATCTGGGCCGGGATCGTCAGGCGAGGCGGGTCCTCGTCCGGGGCGATCCCCGAGGCCGCCAGCAGGCGGTCCTCGTCGCGGAGCTGGTGCGTCGTCGCCGGGCCGGGCGCAATGGCGTCGGTCAGGAGCCGTCGCCGTCCGTCCGTCGCGTACCCGAAGCGGCGGCGGCCGCCCATCGCCCGGGCGAGGAGAGCGGAACGCAACGAGTGCGGCAGCACCCAGATCTCGTCGAACCGCGCCCGCCGGCCGCGGCGGGAGTCGTTCCAGAACCCGGCGAGATCGCGTCCGCGGCTCTTCCAGACCTCGTCGACGGCGCCGGAAAGCGGAAAGACCGGCGCATTCGACGGGCGGGCGAGCACGGCGAGGGTTCCGCCCGGGTCGCTCCTCTTCAACGCGCGCAGGAAGGGGATCGCCATCACGCCGTCGCCCAGCCAGTTGGGCGCGATGACGAGGCGCTTCATGTCGTCTCTCCCGTCGGTCGCGTGCGCCACCGGTTGTGCATCCAGAGCCAGAGCTCGGGATCCGCGCGGACGGCATTCTCGGTCACCTTCGTGTAGCGCGCGGTCAACGCCTCGACGCTCCGATCCGCTTCGGGCAGGTCCGCGAGCACGATCGGCGGCTCGAAGCGCAGCGTGTAGCGCCCTCCCCCTTTCGGGCGGCAGAAGACCGGCACGACCGCGGCGTCGGTCTTCTTCTGCAGGAGGCCGAGCGCCGGCGACGTCGCCGCGAGCCGGCCGAAGAACGGGACGAAGATCGCCTCTCGGGCGAGCACGTTCTGATCGATCAGGATCGCGACCGTCCCGCCGCGCCGCATCTCGCGGAGGACTTCGCGCGCCGCCTGCTTCTTCCCGATCGTCCGGTTTCCGAACTTGCCGCGCAGCCGCGCGAGCTCCCGCTCGAGACGCGGGTTGTCGAGGGGGCGGACGACCGAGGCGATCGGCGCGGCGAGGAGCCCCGCCGCGAGCGCCCCGATCTCCCAGTTGCCGAAATGCGCCGACAGCAGGAAGACCCCCTTGCCGCGGGCGACCGCCGCCCGGTAGTGGCTCTCCCCCTCCATCTCGACCGCGGCGCGAAGGCCCTCCCGCGACAGGCGCGTCGCGGCGAGAAAGTCGAAGAACACGCCGCTGAAGTTCTCGGCGCAGCGCCGCGCGATCGCGGCCCGCTCCCCTTCCTGCAGCGAGGGAAAGGCGCGCGAGAGATTCTCGAGCGCGATCGTCCGCCGGCTTCGGCCGACGCGGTAGTAGAAACGGGCCGCCGTGCGCGCGAGACCCGAGCGCGACCGGAGCGGGAGCACGGAGAGCGCGGCCATCGCGCCGCGAACGGCGGCGTGCTCGACGACGTCCCGGACGGTCACCGCGTGCGCTCCGCGAGGCGGCGGTCGACCTGCTCTTCGAATCCGGGCTCGAAGATCTCCGCTTCGATGCGGGCGGCGACGAGCGGGAGCGCCGTCTTGCCGGCGAGCTTCACGGCGTCCTTCTCGGTCGTCAGGAGCACGGAGGCGCCGGCGCGTTCCGCCCGCTCCTCGAGAGACCGGAGATCGCGCTCCGTGTACGCGTGGTGATCGCGGAAGACCGCGAAATCCGCCGGCGCGACGCCGGCTTCCGAAAGAGTGGCCCGGAAGCTCTGCGGGTTCCCCACCGCGCAGAAGGCGAACGCCCGGGCTCCCGCCGGAAGGACCGCCGGCGCCCCTCCCGAAAACCACCCGGCGAAACGAAGCCGGCAGTGGAACACCGGCGCGCGCGTCCAGCGGGGGACCTCCCGATCCGCGGCGGACGAAACTCCCTTCGACGCGCGGGTGACGACGACGAGATCGGCGCGAGAGAGCGCGGCGGGCCGTTCGCGACCCCGCCCGCCCGGAGGGAGGCCGCCCCCCCAGGGGTCGTCCGCGTCGACGAGCACGACGTCGAGGTCGCGCTCGATCGAGAGATGCTGGAAGGCGTCGTCGAGAAGGAGGATCTCCGCGCCGAGCCGGATCGCCTCGCGCGCCCCCTCGGCGCGCTTCTCGGCGACGACGACGACCGCGCGCGGAAAACGGGAGGCGAGGAGATACGGCTCGTCTCCCGCGGCGTCGGGAGAGGCGAGGATCGACGCGCCGTCCGAGACGACGACCACGCCCGAGGAGCGCCGGCGATACCCCCGGGAGACGATGCCGACCCGGCGGCCGGCCGCCTCGAAACGGCCCGCGAGGAACGCGAGGAAAGGGGTCTTCCCCGTGCCGCCCCACGTGAGGTTTCCGATCGAGACGACCGGCGCGCCGACTCGCTCGGAGCGCAGGATTCCCGCCTCGTAGAGCCGCCGCCTCGCCGCGACGACGGCGCCGTACGGGTTCACGCGCCCTTCCGCAGCGCGAGCACGGCGAGCGCGGTCTTCCGCGCGGCGCCGCGATGGCTCTCGACGAGGCGTGCCGCGGCCGCGGCGCGCGTCCGACGCCCCGTCCCGTCGGAAAGGAGCTCCTGCCAGGCCCCCGCGAGCTCGGCGGCCGAACCGGCCGGGATCGCCGCGCCCGCGGCCGATCCGGCGGCGGCGATCGCGCGGATGTTCGCGACGTGGGGTCCGATCACCGTCGGGACCCCCTTCGCCCACGCCTCGATCGGATTGTGCCCGCCGATCTCGGCGAGCGTTCCCCCGATGAACGCCGCGTCGGCCGCGCCGAAGGCGGAGGCGAGGTCGCCGACGGTGTCGAGGAGCACCGCGTCGGGCGGCGGGAAGACATCGGTGTTCGGCGGCTCCGAGAATCGCGCCGCGCGCACTCCGGCTTCGATCAGGAGCCGGAAGACGTCGTCGAATCTCTCGGGCCGTCGCGGCGCGATCACGAGGAGCGGCTTCGGATCGAGCACGCTCCACGCGGCGAGCGCCGCCGCCTCCTCGGACTCGTGCGTGGAAGCGGCGATCACGACCGCGCGTCCGCCGGCGAGCCTCCGCAGGCGCTCCGCGACGGCCGGGCGGTCCGCCGCGGGAACGTCGAATTTCACGTTGCCGGTCACGCGGACCTTACCTTCGGGAACGCCGAGCGCGAGGACCCGCGCCGCGTCCTCCTCGGTCTGCATCGCAAAGAGCGCGACGCGCGCGAGCGACGGCGCGAGCCACCGGCCGGCGCGCCGATACCGCGAGAACGAGGAGGCGGAGATGCGACCGTTGACGATGGCGACGGGGACGCCGCGGCGCTCGCACCGATCGAGGAACAGGGGCCAGATCTCCGTCTCGGTCAGGAGCACGAGCGTCGGGTCCACGGCCGCGAGCGCGCGCTCGACCGGCCGGGCGAGATCGAGCGGAAACGGGATCGCGCCGTCGGCCGCGGAGACTTCCGCGGCCATCGCCAGACCGGCCGCCGTCGAGGAGGAGAGGACGAGGGGGGCGTCGGTCTCCTCCCGGAGCGCCCCGAGGATCGTCCGGGCGGCGTTCACTTCGCCGACGGAAACTCCGTGGATCCAGATACTTCGCCGGAAAGTCGGAAGCGAGGAAAGCCCGAACCGCCCCCGCCAGTCGCCGATTCTCCGGCCGCCGGCCGCCTGGCGGATGAAGGCATACGGCGCGTAGGCCGCGAGCCCGAGCCCGAACAGGAACCGGTAGAGCACCATTGCCGGGATTATATGCAGGCTCCCGCCGCCCGGCGGCTTGGCCGGAAGCGGTGAAAATGAGATCATTCAAAGGGTTATGAAGGAAATCTTTTCCCCAACGCGGAGGCGTTCGGCTCCGTAGATGGAACGAATGGAACTCGTTTACAGCCGGGAGCGCGCGCAGCAGAAGAGCGCGGAGGTCGACGATCGCGAGCTCGCGATCCGGGCCCGCGGCGGCGACGCCATCGCCTTCGAAACGCTGGTCTTGCGGAAGACCCCCGCGGTCGTCTCGGTGGCGCGCCGGATCATCGGCGATGCCGACGAGGCGCGCGACGTCGCCCAGCTCGTCTTCCTCCGGGTGTGGGACTCGCTCGCCCGCTACGATGAGAAGTACTCGTTCAATACCTGGCTCTACCGGATCGCGACGAACCTCTCGATCGATTTCCTGAGGGCGAACCGCAGCCGCGCGAAGGCGCACGGCGCCACCCTGCACCTCGTCCGCGGCCGCGAAGCGGCCCTCGAGGAGGAGGCGACGTTCGCGCTCGAGTCCTCGCAGGTCGCCGAGCTGTTCGAGCGCGTCTCGGCGGATCTCTCCGAGAAGCAGAAGGCGGCCTTCGTGCTGCGCGAGATCGACGGGCTCGACTCGAAGGACGTCGCGAAAATCCTCGGCTGCGGCGAGTCCACCGTCCGGAACCACCTGTTCAACGCGCGGAAAGCGCTTCAGAAGAAGCTCCGCCACGAGTTCCCGAGCCTCTTCCGCCGCTGGAGCCGGACATGACCGAAGCGTGCCGCACCGCGTCCGCTCGCGCCGAGGCGTACCGGCGGGACCGGCTCGCCGAAGCGGAGCGTCTCGCCTTCCGCGCGCATCTGGCGGAATGCGCGTCCTGCCGCCGCGACGCGATCGCGGCCGACCCGACCCTCATCTTCGCGGTCGCGCCCCCTCCGCCGCCGGTCGGCGACGCGGAAACGCGCGCGATCCTCGAGAACGTGAAGGCGGCGATCGCCGTGCGCGAGGCCGACCGCCGGCTTCGCGGCAACGGCGCCCGTCGCGCCCGGCGCTCGGCCGCCGCGCTCGGCGCCGCGGCCCTCCTCGCGCTGACCTTCTCCGCGCCCGTCGCCCGCCGGAGCGTGTCCATCGCCGCGGCGCGGCCGGCCGGGCCCGGCGGCATCGCGGGCGCCGCCAACCGCATCGTGCGTCCCGGGAGCGAGGAGCCGTCGATGCCGTCTTCGGCGACGATTTACGAGTGGAACCCCGGCACGGCTTCGCCGGACGACCCGAAGATCGTCTGGATCGTCGACCGCTCCCTCGACCTCTGAGATGCCGCGCCGGGGACTTCTCCGGACGGCGGTCGTCGCCGGACTGATCGCCATTTCGGCCGCCGCCTTCGCCGCCGAGCCGGTCGGCGTCAAGGTGTTCGTCCTCCGCTACAAGCGCGTCGAAGAAGCGACGCTCCTCGTCCGCCCGCTCCTCTCCGACTCCGGGTCGATCCTGCTCCAGCCGAAGATCAACGCGCTCACGATCACGGACCGCCCCGCGGCGCTCAACACGATCGGGCAGGCGCTCGCGCAGTTCGACGTCCCGCCGCGCGGCTTTTCGATCGCGGTGAAGATGGTGCGGGCGCGCGCCGACGCCTCGGCCGGCGATCTCTCGAAGGAGATCGGCGGGATCGGCAACAAGCTCCGCGAGGTCTTCCGCTTCAACGACTACGCGCTGATCGACTCGGCCGTGCTCGGCGGCGCCGAAGGAGAATCCGTGTCCTACCTGCTGGGGGGCGAGTACCGGCTCACGTTCCGGATCGAGCCCGCCGGGCAGGGAGCGATGCTGCGGCTCTCGGCGTTCGCGCTCGCCCGTGAGCGCACCGTCGCGGGGCGCCGCGTCGACACGCCGCTCTTCCGGACGACGTTGAACGTCGGCCTGAATCAGACGCTCGTTCTCGGGGCTTCGAAGGAAGAGGCGTCGAAGAAGGCGCTGCTCCTGATCCTCCTCGTCCAGGAGAATCCCCGGCCGGGCGCCGACAAGGGGACCGCGGGTATCGCGGCCGCGGAGAAACACTAGTGCCGGAATTCGTCGCGCGGATCGGCTGGCCGGACGGGGGGGTCGCCGAAGAGTCGATCATCTCGCCCGACCGCTCCGCCGCGAGGATCGAGCTCGAGCGCCGCGGCGCGCACGTCTTCGAAATCAAGGAACGCTCCGCCGCGCTCGGGTTCCGGCTCCGCCGCCGCCGGCGGATCAAGATGTCGCACTTCCTGGTCTTCAACCAGGAGCTCGTCGCGCTGCTGAAGGCCGGCCTCCCCATCCTGCGGTCGATCGAGCTGCTGCTCGAGCGGCAGCAGAACCCGGTGTGGAAGGAGGTCTTGACGGACGTCCGCGACCGGATCACGTCGGGCGCCTCGCTTTCGGAAGCCTTCGCCGCGCAGGGAGACATCTTTCCGCGGCTCTATCCGACCTCGCTCAAGGCCGGCGAGAAAGCCGGAGAGCTCGAGCCGGTGCTCCGGCGGTACCTGAAGTACCAGAGGACGATCGTCGCGCTCCAGCGCAAGGTCGTCAGCACCCTGATCTACCCCGCGATCCTGATCGCCGTCTCGATCGGCCTGATCTCGATCCTGATGACGTTCGTCATTCCGCGGTTCACCGAGTTCTTCTCGGAGTTCGGCTCGGAGCTGCCGCTCCTGACGCGTCTGGTCGTCGGCACGGCGACCGCGCTCCGGGCGAACATCGTGTGGATCGTCTCGGGCCTCGCGATCCTCGTCCTGGTGCTGACCCGCTACGGCCGCTCCGAACGGGGGCGCGAGTTCTTCCACGCGCAGCTCCTGAAGCTCTGGTTCGTGGGCGGGATCTTCCGGCGATTCTCGATCACCCAGTTCACCCGCTCGCTCGCGACTCTGCTTTCGGGCGGCACTCCGCTCGTTCCGGCGCTCGAAACCGCGTCCGAGGCGGTCGGCAACCGCTTCGTTTCGAAGAAGATCGCCCAGACCGTCCCCCGCGTCCGAGAGGGAGGCGAGCTCTGGCGCGCGCTCGAGGACACGCGGATGATGACCAACCTCACCATCGAGATGGTGAAGGTCGGAGAGTCCTCGGGCGCGCTCGAGGAAATGCTGAACTCGGCCTCGGAGTTCTACGACGAGGAGATCGACGCGCAGCTCGCGCGCGTGATCTCGTTCGTCGAGCCCGCGGTGCTCGTCTTCATGGGCATCGTGATCGCGACGATCCTGATGGCGGTGTATTTGCCGCTTTTCACGATCCTGTCGACTATGAAAGGTTAGGAGGATGTCGGCTCGCAAGGACCCCCTCGTACCCCCGATCAAGGCGATGTCGCCCCAGGAAGAGGAGGAGCGCGCGATCGCGCTCGCCGGGAAGCTCGGGCTTCCCTACGTCGACCTCCTGTCGTTCCGCGTCAACCCGGAGCTCTTCCGCTCCGTGCCGGTCGAATGGATGCTCAAGTACGAGTTCGTGCCGGAGGCCCGGAGCGACCGCTCGATGACGATCATCGCCGCCGACCCCTCCGACGTCGTGCGGTTCGACGAGCTCGAGATGCTCGTCGGACTGCCCTTGAAGCGCAAGGTCGGGAGCCGGGCGGCGATCGCCGAGATCCTGCAGAAGAGCGAGTCGTCGCAGCGCGTGCTCGACGAGGCGACGGAGGATTTCCGACTCCAGCTCGTCTCCGAGAACGAGGACGGCGAAGAGACCCTGACGATCGACTCGATCACCCAGGACTCCTCGCCGATCATCAAGCTCGTCGACTCGATCATCTTCAACGCGATTCAGCGCCGCGCCTCCGACGTCCACATCGAGACGCAGGAGGCGCTCGTCGTCATCAAGTACCGGATCGACGGCGTCCTCTACCAGGCGATGGACCCGATCGACAAGCGCCACCACGGGACGATCATCTCGCGCATCAAGGTGATGTCGGAGCTCGACATCGCCGAGAAGCGGATCCCCCAGGACGGCCGCTTCAAGCTCCGCGTGCGCGGCCGCACGATCGACTTCCGCGTCTCGATCATGCCGACCGTCCACGGCGAGGACGCGGTGATCCGAATCCTCGACAAGGAGTCCGCCAACGAGGAGTTCCGGACCCTCTCGCTCGACGTCGTCGGTCTCGACGAGCCGACGAAGAAACGCCTCCGCAAGTTCATCCGCGAGCCCTACGGGATGGTGCTCGTCACCGGGCCGACCGGGTCGGGAAAGACGACGACGCTCTACGCGTGCCTCTCGGAGATCCAGTCGGTCGAGGACAAGATCGTCACGATCGAGGACCCGGTCGAGTACCAGTTGAAGGGAATCACGCAGATCCCGGTCAACGAGAAGAAAGGGCTGACGTTCGCCCGCGGGCTGCGGTCGATCCTCCGCCACGACCCGGACAAGATCATGGTCGGCGAGATCCGCGACGAGGAGACCGCCCAGATCGCCGTGCAGTCGGCGCTGACCGGCCACCTCGTCTTCACGACGGTGCACGCGAACAACGTCGTCGACGTGATCGGGCGGTTCCTGAACATGAAGGTCGACCTGTACAACTTCGTCTCGGCCCTGAACTGCGTCCTCGCCCAGCGGCTCGTCCGGCGTCTCTGCCCTCATTGCAAGGAAGAGGTCACCTACTCCCGCGACGCCCTCCTCGAGTCGGGGCTCCTCCCGAACCAGACGGAGGGGAAGACGTTCTACGAGGGGCGCGGCTGCCTCGAGTGCAACGGCGCGGGCTTCCGCGGCCGCATGGCGATCGCCGAGCTCCTCGACCTCTCCGACCGGATCCGCGGGCTCATCCTCGAGAAGCGCCCCGCCTCCGAGATCAAGAGCGCCGCCAAGGAGGAAGGAATGATCTTCCTGCGCGATTCGGCGCTCCGCAAGGTCTTCTCGGGAGACACGACGTTGAAGGAGATCAACAAGGTGACCTTTGTCGATTAACCCCTTCGCTCCCGTCGTCCCGCCCGACGCGTTCGCGCTCACCGACTCCGGGGCGACGTATGTCCGGGTCGGCGAGGGCGAGCGGCCGGCCGTGTCGCTCCTCCGGCACTTCGATTTCCCGCCGGAGGCTTTCGCGCTCGGCGCGTTCGGCACTCCGGTGTTCGCTCCCGACGCCTTCGCGCCGATCGTCACGGCCGCGCGCCGGGCGGTCCCCGGAGGCCTGCGCCGCGCCTCGGTCGTCATCCCGGACGCGTGGGCGCGCACGATGACCCTCGATTTCGACCTCATCCCCGCGGGGCGGAAGGAACGCAGCGAGATGGTCCACTGGAAGCTCAAGAAGCTGCTGCCGGGCCGCGTCGACGAGCTCGACGTCGCGTTCGCGGAGATCGCGAAGGCGGGAGAAGGCGCGCGCCTCCTCGTCTCGGCCTCGCCGCGAGAGACGCTTCGCTCGATCGAGGCGGCGTTCGCCGGTTCCGGCGTGCGCGTCGGCCGGCTCCAGCCCGCGACGGTCTCGCTGTTCAACGGGCTCGACAAGCGCCTCGCGAAGGCGGCGGGGGGCGACTACCTGCTCCTCCACCGCAGCCGCGGCACGTCGTCGCTCCTGATCGCCCGCGGCGGGCACCCCCTCTTCTACCGTCAGAAGTCGACCGCGGTGGATGCCGTCGACGACGTGCAGGAGATCCGGCTGTCGCTTTCCTATTACACGGAGACCTTCGGCGGCACGACGGCACCGCCGCCGCTCTACGTCCTCGACGAGGGCACGGGCGAAGCCGGCTACCCGGAGCTCGAGGCCCTGGCGCCGACCGATCTCGGCGGCGAGCTCCTCGACGCCGATCCCTCCGTCGGGCTGCACACGAAGGCGCATCCGGAGGCGCTGGCCGCGGCGGCTTCCGCCTGGGAGGCCTCATGAGGCCGGCGCGGCCACTCGTCTCGCCGAAGCTCCGGAGGAGCGAAGGCGGATACATCGAGCCGGACGCGCGTCCTCGACCGCCGGCCCCTGTGACGTACGCTTTCGGTACGCCTTCGGGTCCGGCGGTCTGTGGGTGCGCGTCGGGCTCGCGTCTGGCCGCGCCTCATCGTCGTTCCGCCGACCCGAACATGGCGGCGCACGCGAATCCGTCTTGCGACCCCTCTCGCCGCGCCTGGCCGTCGGCGCGGCCGGCCATGGGCGCCCGGCCCCGAGGAACCCGCTGATGGCCGTTTCTCTCGACTTCGCTCGCCGGCCGTTCCGGGACGATCGGCCGATCATCGTGACGGTCGCGCTCGCGGCGGTCCTCGGCGCGGCGCTCCTGTCGCTGAACGTCCGCGATTACTACGCGTTCCGCGGCTCCTCCGCCGGCACGGTCGCCGAGATCCGGAAGCTGAACGAAGCGGCGAATCGTGCCGAGGAGCGCGCCGCGCGGGACAGCTCGGGGCTCGCGAGCGTGAAGCTGAAAGAGCTCCAGACCGAGAGCGTGCTCCTCAATACCCTGCTGAAGGAGCGCGATTTCTCCTGGTCGGTGCTCCTGACCCGGCTCGAACGCGCGCTGCCCGACGAGGTGTACGTCACGCGGCTCTCCCCGGCCGTGCTGCCCAACGGCGACGCGAACCTCACGATCGACTTCGTCGGCCGGGGACCCGATTCGATCGTGAAGACGCTCGCCGCGCTCGCGAAGGACCCGTATTTCCGGGAGCCCGTCCCGGCGTCGGAGAGCGACCCGGAGAAGGGCGCCCCGGAAGGCTTCACGTTCCACCTGAGCGTGAAGTATCTCGCGGCGGGCGAGGGAGAGAAGAAATGAGGTTCGACGCGGCCCTCTGGAAGGAGCGGGCGGTCGTCGTGGCCGCGGCGCTCCTCTTCTTCGCCGCCAATCTCGTGTATTTCCTCGCGGGGCACGCCGTCAATGCCTCCCGCACGCAGGCGCTCGCGCAGGCCCGCCGCCACGCGCTCGACCGGGTCGACGCGGCCGAGAAGTCGCGCAAGAAGGCGGTCGCCGACCTCGCCCACGTCGAGAACGTCCGGAAGGCGGCCGAAGAGTTCTACGGCCGGCGGATCGGCACGATCGACGACACGGTCGCGCAGGTCGTCGACGAGATCCACAAGGTCTGCCGGCAGGCCAACGTCAACCCGCATTCGATCGCGTACGGCGTGCACGACCGCGCGAAGATGCCGTTGAAGGAGATGTCGATCGGGTTCGGGGTCGAGGGCGACTATCGGACGCTCCGCGCGCTCCTGCGCGGGTTCGAGAACGACCCGCGCTGGCTCGTGGTCCGCGGCGTGCAGCTGTCGCGCAAGGGAGAGACCACCGGGGCGGGGACGGTGCATCTCGACCTCGCCACGTATTTCTACTCGGCCCTCGAACCGGTCGAGAAAGCCCGGACCACGAGATGACCAAACGCGCGAAACAGGCGGCCCTGCTGGGCGTCCTCGCGATCCTCTTTTTGCTGCTCGTGCTGCGCGCCAAGCCCGCCGGTCCGCCGCCGGAAGCGGCTCCGGCGCGGGCGTCCCGGCCCGTCGACCCCGAGGCCGTGTCGGGCCGTTCGTTCGGGCGCCGGCCGGAGACGAAGGTCTCGCCCGACGAGATCCCGGACATCGACGTGTCGGCCTTCTCGAAGAACGGTCCGACCCCGGCGGAGATGTCGCGCGACCTCTTCAAGTTCAAGGAGCCGCCGCCCCCCAAGCCGAAACCGGCCCCTCCCGCGTATACCCCTCCGGGGGACCCGCGGTTCGTCGGGCCGCTTCCGCCGCCGCCCCCGCCGCCGCCGCCGCAGCCGCCGGCGATCGCGTTCCAGTTCACGGGGACCTTCGGCCCGCCGAAGGCGCCGGTCGCCGCGGTCGTCGACGGCGACCGGCTGCTCCTCGTCCGGCAGGGGGACGTCGTCGACGGAAAGTTCATCATTCGCCGGGTCGGCTACGAATCTCTCGACGTGGGATTCGTGGGCTTCCCGGAAAGCGAGGTCCGGCGCATCCCGATCTCGCCCGGCAAGTGACGATAAGGAGATTCGAACGGTGAGGAAGAAAAATCCCGGGATTCGCGCCGCGGCGCTCGGATCGCTCCTCCTGCTCGCGATCGGCTGCGCCGGCGAGCGGGCGTTCCGGCAGGGGCAGGACGCCGAGGAGCTCGGCCGGTGGGACGCCGCCGTCTCGCAGTACGCGAAGGCGCGCGAACAGAGCCCCCGGCAGATGCGCTACAGAATGGCGTTCGACCATGCTCGCCGCAAGGCCTCGCAGGAGCACTTCGAGAAGGGGAAGATGTACCTCGCCTCGGGACGCCCGGACCTCGCCGTCGTCGAGCTCGAGCAGGCCACCGTCCTCGACACCGAGAACGACTACGCCGCTCTCGAGCTCAATCGAGCGCGCGATCAGGTCGCCAAGCTCGAGGCGCAGAAGAACCAGCCGAGCCGGATGGAGCGGATGGAGGCGGAGACGAAGAACGCCCACGCCGCCATGCCGATCCTGCAGCCCTCCTCGAAGCGGCCGATCTCGCTCAACTTCCCGCAGCCGCGTCCGATCAAGCAGATCTACCAGGCGCTCGGGCAGGCGGCGGGGATCAACGTCATCTTCGATCCGGCGCTCAAGGACGACCCCGTCACGATCGTCATCGCGAACGTGCCGTTCCAGAACGCGCTCGAGACGCTCATCCGGCAGGAGAACCATTTCTACAAGGTCGTCGACGCCCACACGATCCTGATCGCCGCCGACACGCCGCAGAACCGCAAGACCTACGAGGACCTCGTCATTCGCACGTTCTACCTCTCCAACGGCGACGTGACGGAGACCGCCAACGCGATCCGGGCGCTCCTCGGGACGGTCCACGTGTCGATCAACAAGCAGGAGAACGCGATCACGATCCGCGACACCGCCGACAAGGTCTCGATCGCGCAGAACATCATCGACCAGAACGACAAGGAGAAGGCGGAGGTCGTCGTCGACGTCGAGCTCCTGCAGATGAACCTGACGAAGGACCTCCATCTCGGCGTCAACTATCCGAGCTCGATCAGCGCGCTGCTCTTGAAGCCGGCGACCGCGCCGACGGATACGACCGGCAGCACCGACACCACGACGGGAGGCCGGACGACGACGGGGACCGCCGCCTCCACCAACGCCAACGTCATCACCCTCGACGCCCTGAAGAAGCTTTCGCTCAACCAGTACGGCTTCACGGTCCCGAACTTCACCGTGAACATCCTGAAATCGGCCGGCGACGCCCAGGTCCTCGCCAAGCCCGAGCTCCGCATCTCCGAGGGAGAAAAGGCGCAGCTCGTGATCGGCGACCGCGTGCCGATCCCGACGACGACGTTCAACACGCAGAACGCGCTCGGCGGCACGGGCGCGATCGTCCCGATCACGTCGTTCCAGTATCAGGACGTCGGGATCAAGATCGAGATGGAGCCCCGCGTCCACCACAACAAGGAGGTCACGTTGAAGCTCACCGTCGAGGTGTCGAACCTCGGCAACCCCGTGACCTTCGGCGGCCAGACGCAGCCGACGATCAGCACCCGCACGATCGCCTCGACGATCCGTCTGAAAGACGGCGAGACGAACTTCCTCGCGGGTCTCATCCGCCGGGACAAGCAGAACTCCTCGTCCGGCATCCCCTTCCTCTCCGACATCCCGATCATCGGCCGCCTGTTCTCCGACAAGACGCACGGTGAGCAGAGTACCGACCTCGTCATGACGATCACGCCGCACATCATCCGCGTGCCCGACATCAACGAGGAGGACCTGATGCCGATCTACGTCGGCACGGAGAACAACGTCTCCTACCAGGGCGCGCCGCGCGTCGAGTCGATCAACGACAACCGCAGCCCCTTCCAGACGGAGCAGGAGCGCCGCCGGCGCCAGTTGCAGCGGCCGACGCCGAACGTCCCGAAGAAGCCGGCCGCGCCCGGCGGCGTCAACCTCGCGCCGTCGGGGTTCGGGCCCAGCCCCTTCTCGACCCCGTCACCGTTCACACCGCCGATCTCGACGCCGCCTCCTCCGCCGACGCCGCCGCGCGGAGCGGACAACGACCTCGTCCCCGGAGCGGATCCGGTCACCGTCGCGTCGGCGGCCGACGCCTCCACGCCCTCGGATCCGACCGCGACGCCGTCGCCCGCGGCCGCCGGGTCGACGGCGGAGACCTCATCCGCCGCAGGAACGGCGGAGGCACTTCAGACCGCGACGATCGTCTCCGGCACCCAGTTCGCCTTCGATCCTCCGGCGCTTTCTCTTTCGCCCGGACAGCAGCAGACGGTGCTCCTCGTCGCTTCCGGCACCGAGGGCGTCGCCGCCTCGAAGCTCGGTATCGACTTCGATCCCGCCGTCCTTCAGGTCGAAAACGTCGAGCCGTTGAACGGCGGAAGCGTCGAGCCCGTCTCGGCGAGCCGCCTGGCGCTGACGCTGCCGGGCAGCGGCGCGCTGACCGGGGCTCACGCCATCGCTCGCCTGACGCTCAAGGGCGTGGCGCCCGGGACCGCTTCCGTCTCGCTCGACGCGACGGCGCTCACGCTCGCTTCGGGCGGGCCGGCGATCGTCTCGTCGAATCCCGTCGATGTCGAGGTGAAATGAACGGCAAGCGCGGCGATGCATCGAGCGAATACGGGCGCGTGACCCCCGCGTCTCACTGCGACGTACTGCATGCAGTACGCCTCCGGTCGCCGCGGGCGCCCCGCATCCCGTCTCGCTCGCGCCTCGCCACGCCTGATCGTCCTTCTTTGAACATCCCAGTTCCTCTGGAGCACGGTCGAACCATGCGCCGCGGAAAGCTGCGGGACGCCAGGCGGTACCGGCGCCCGGCCGGCTCGATGCATCCGCCTTCGCCCATCCTGCGCGGAGGCTCGGGAGAGCTTCGGCGCGACGAGTCGCCGCGCCCGCCCAAGGAAGATCACAGGACGATCGATGTCAGTTGACTCAACGATGAGGCGCGGCGAGGCGCGAGCCCGCCGGGATGCGGGCCGCCGGCCGGCGGCTAAGGCGTACCGGGGAGCGTACGTCGTGCCGGCGGCCGGCGGTACGCGCCCGGCCGGCTCGATGCATCGCCGCGCCCATCCTGCGCGGAGGCTCGGGAGAGCTTCGGCGCGACGAGTCGCCGCGCCCGCCCAAGGAAGATCACAGGACGATCGATGTCAGTTGACTCAACGATGAAGCGCGGCGAGGCGCGAGCCCGCCGGGATGCGGGTCGCCGGCCGGCGGCTATGGCGTACCGGGGAGCGTACGTCGTGCCGGCGGCAGGCGGCACGCGCCCGTCCGGCTCGGTGCATCGCCGCGCAGGCTTTACGATGGTGGAGCTCACGATCGTCTGCGCCCTCATCATGATCCTGACGGCGATGGTCATCCCCGTCTCGCGCTACGCGACGAAGCGCCAGAAGGAGGTCGAGCTCCGCTACGACCTTCGGATGATGAGGAACGCGATCGACAAGTACAAGCAGTACTCCGACGCCGGGCTGCTCCCGGTCGATCTCGGAACCGAGGGATACCCGAAGACGCTCGACGTGATGGTCGAAGGCGTGGACCAGATCGGCCAGATCCACAAGAAGCTGAAATTCATGCGCAAGGTGCCGGTCGATCCGATGACGGGGAAGGCCGAGTGGGGTCTGCGGTCGCTCCAGGACGACGCCGACGCGACGAGCTGGGGAGGTCAGGACGTGTACGACGTTTATTCGCTCTCGGGCGATCGCGCGATCGACAAGTCGTACTACAAGGATTGGTGACGAGATGAGCGCATTTCCATACACGGTTGACCGGCTGTTGAACACCTCGCACCGATCCCACGGGGAAAACGGTCCGGGCGCGGCCAGACGCGAGCCGTCTCCCGCGCGATCCGTCGTAAGCCGGCGGATCGGCTGCATCGCGGCCGGCGCAATAGCGCCGTGCGCGTCGATCGCCGAGCGCGCTCGTGCGACGGCAGACGCGCGGGACCGGCCGGCCGGCGGTTGTGAGGCGACCGCGAAGCGGTCGTCCCCGCGAAAGCGGGGACCCAGCCTGCCGATGAGAGCGCGCTGGATACCCCCTTTCGCGGGTATGAGAGGGATACGTAGGTCGCACCCGGCGAAAGGCGAGACCAAGGCCGCCCGATCGGATCGCGGATTCACCCTGCTCGAGCTGCTCGTCGTGATGACCATCATCGGCATCCTCGCGGCGATCGCGGTGCCGGCGCTCAAGAACGCGCCCCAGAAAGGGCGGGAGGCCGCGCTCCGCGAGGACCTCTTCACGTTCCGCGAGTCGCTCGACGAGTTCCACGGCGACAAGGGGCACTACCCGCCCGATCTCCCGACGCTCGTGACGGAAGGCTACCTGCGGAAGATCCCGATCGACCCGATCACGAAGTCCGCCGACACGTGGCAGACGGAGCTCGAACCCACGCCCGAGGACGAAGGAACGTCGGAGGAGCCGCCGACGCCCGGGATCATGGACGTGCATTCGGGGTCGAAGGCGAAGGCCCTGGACGGCACCACGTACGACACCTGGTAGATGATGGCAGGCGCGGACGATACGGGTCGTTATACGGATCCGGGCGACCCGCCGCCGGGCGCAACGTACGCTCTCGGTACGCCTTGCCCGCCGGCGGGTCGCCCGGACCCGTCTTCCAACCCGTCTCGCCGCGCCTCGTCGTCTTCCTTCGTCATCGCGAG